>JBJEMB010000194.1:0-1879 GCA_051879455.1 Lachnospiraceae bacterium | reverse complement strand
CCATCTGAGCTGCTACTTCTGCTGCGAAGTCTTCATTCTTCTTCTCAAGACCTTCACCTGTCTCGAAACGGATGAATCTCTTAACGCTTAAGTTAGCACCATTCTCTTTTGCAACTTTCTCTACGTATTTTCCAACTGTAAGGTCGCCATCCTGTACATATACCTGATCTAACAGACATACTTCTTTTAATTCTTTGTTAAGACGTCCGATGATCATCTTCTCAATGATGTTGTCAGGTTTGTTTGGATTCTCCTGTTTAGCCTGTGCAAGAAGGATCTCCTTTTCTTTGTCAAGATATTCCTGAGATACTTCATCACGGGATACATACTTCGGAGACATAGCTGCGATCTGCATAGCTACATTCTTCAAGCATGTTTTAATCTCATCATTTACAACATCTGTATCAGCATCTACAAGAACACCAATACGTCCGCCGCCATGGATATAAGATACGATACATCCATCAGACTCAAGTTTCTCATATCTTCTGATGTTTAAGTTCTCTCCAATTCTTGCAATCTTAGCAACGAGTGCATCTTTTACTGTCTGTGACTCATCTGCAACCCATTTCTCAGCCATGAATGCTTCCATATCTGTAGTAGTTGTTGCAAGTGCCTGATCTACAACGTTCTTTACAAAGCTCTTGAACTCATCGTTCTTTGCAACGAAGTCTGTCTCAGAGTTAACTTCAACGATAGCTGCTTTCTTGTTGTCAACAACGTCAGCCATAACAATACCTTCTGCTGCGATTCTTCCGGCTTTTTTAACTGCCTTAGCTTCGCCGTTCTTTCTTAAGTACTCTACGGCCTCATCCATGTTACCATTTGTCTCATTAAGAGCTTTTTTGCAGTCCATCATACCTGCACCTGTCATTTCTCTTAACTCTTTTACCATGCTAGCTGTAATTGCCATCTTATTTTCCTCCTAAAATATCTGATTGTGCTCTTACTCTTCAACAGCTTCCTCTTCTGTCTCAACTGCTGCTTCTTCATATGCTTCATCAGCGCCTGTCATTCCCTGATTAGCTTCGATTACTGCATCCGCCATCTTGGAAACGATCAATTTAACTGCGCGGATTGCATCATCGTTACCTGGGATTACATAATCAAGTTCTTCCGGATCACAGTTTGTATCAGCGATACCAATCAATGTAATTCCAAGAGAATGAGCTTCCTGAACACAGATTCTTTCTTTCTTAGGATCTACTACGAAGATAGCATCCGGGATTTTCTTCATATCTTTGATTCCGCCAAGGTTCTTCTCAAGTTTTTCCCACTCTTTTTTAAGCTGGATAACTTCTTTCTTAGGAAGAACATCGAATGTTCCATCTTCTGACATTCTTTCGATATCTTTCAGACGTGCGATTCTGCTCTTGATTGTCTTAAAGTTTGTGAGCATACCGCCTAACCATCTCTCGTTTACATAATACATTCCACAACGCTCAGCTTCTGTCTTGATAGCATCCTGTGCCTGTTTCTTTGTTCCAACGAACAGGATAGTACCACCTTCTGCTGCAACATCAGATACTGCCTGATATGCTTCGTCAACTTTTCCTACAGATTTCTGTAAGTCGATGATGTAGATACCATTTCTCTCTGTGTAAATGTATGGAGCCATCTTAGGATTCCATCTTCTTGTCTGATGTCCAAAGTGAACACCTGCTTCTAAAAGTTGTTTCATTGAAATAACGCTCATGTTTCTTTCCTCCATTTGGTTTTTTACTTCCGCATATGTATAAGCCCTTGAAACCAGTGCTTCTTGCATCCGGCACCACCGCAGGCAAACGTATGCGTGTTTTTTTGTGACCTTACAATGATAGCACAACACACTAATAAATGCAAGGATTTTAAATGAAAACCCTTGCATTTTTCAACTTTT
>JBJEMB010000193.1:0-10488 GCA_051879455.1 Lachnospiraceae bacterium | reverse complement strand
ATGTTGGACTTCTGCTTGTACAAAAGGGAAAAGTATTTGCAAAATCATCAAAACTTGAAGAAATAAAGAAAATTGAAGAGAATCATGTAATTATAGGAAACAGAACCTATCAGACAGTAAAAAAATCTGTTCCGGAGACAGATTTGGAAATCGTTTATTTATATTCGCGTACATCTATATATAGAGAATTTGTATATGTGATTTTTCTGTCATTGCTTATTGTAATGAGTGGAGTATTTCTGGCATTCTTTTATTATCGTTATCATGCAAAAAAAATGGTAAATGATGTTCAGAAGATTACAGAAATATTGCAGTATGTAGAAAGAGGAGAACTAGATAAACATATTAAAATATATGATAATAGTGAATTTGGAAAAATTGCGGAAGCAATTAATCATATGATCGATAATTTAAAACAGTATATTGAAAAAGAATATATTCTTGTAATTCAACAGCAGAAAGCTGAGTACAGTGCCCTTCAGTCTCAGATTAATCCTCATTTTCTTTATAATACTTTAAATGGCTTTGTTGCATTAAATCGAATGGGTGAAAAAAGGATTCTGGAAAGAAGTATTGTTGGATTATCACGCTTATTCCGTTATACATGTAGTAGACAAGATATTTCATGCGTGAAAGAGGAGCTGAATTTTCTGGAAGATTATCTAAAATTAGAGAAGTTAAAATATGATGAACGTCTGGAGTATCTAATTTGGCTTGATGAAGAATGTAAAGAAAAGAGAATTCCAAAACTATTATTACAACCCATTGTTGAAAATAGTATTAAACATGGAATGGGCAATACCGCGCAACCAATCATGATACGGATATCGGCAATATATACAGATGTCAAAGGTATAGGAAATGTAATGATTCTTACGGTCAGAGATAATGGTGTGGGATTCCATAATATAAATACAGAAAACGGAAATCAGCATATTGGAATCGATAATGTGCGAACTAGAGCTGAGTTGTATTGCAAAAACGTTATATTTCAATGTGTGTCGGAATATGGTCGTGGGACGAAAACAACTTTTGTATTTCCAGATGAGGTATAGAAAATATGGTTATATTAATTGCAGATGATGACAAATTGGTGCGTTTTTCAATAAAAAGCATGCTTGGGGAAATATTGGAAGATTCAGAGGCTATGTACATTGAGGCAACGAATGGGTATGACATGATAAAGTTATGTCGAGAGAGAAAACCAGATATTGCTTTTGTAGATATCAAAATGCCTTGTTTAGATGGTTTGACTGCTATTAGTGAGAGCAAAAAATATTCAGAGGATACGGAATATGTCATTATTAGTGGATTTTCAGATTTTGAGTTTGCACAGAGAGGTATTCGTCTTGGAGTGAATGAATATATATTAAAGCCTGTTGACGAGGAAGAACTGTGTAAAATAATGATAAATCTGCAGAAAAAATTAAAGCTAAGAAAAAGTGAATCAAATTCAAGGTTTCAGCTTCGGGTTATGGAAATGTTTGGAAAACATTCTATATCTATGGCGGCAAATTTTGAACTCAGTTGCCATGAAAATAATTATATATATCTAGGTTTTACTGTGTTTGTGAAGACAAATAATCAGAATAAAGCAGTATCGAATCGGATTCAACATGATTTGATAAAAAATATTCAGAAATTGGGTGAAGAAGTTGTTGTGCAAAAGGGATATTATGCAATTCCGACTACAAATGAAGGATTTCCATGTGCTCTATTTTGGATAAAAAAAGAATTTAAGGAATATATCACTTCGCATATGAGAAAAATTATCTCTTTTACTACAATAAAAAATACTGAGATTTTTCATTATGTATTGTGGTTCGAAAAAGAAACGCTAGAAGAAGTGTATCAGGTTTGTGGGAAAATGGATCAGGAAGTTTATATTGGAATGAATTATCGTCCTGGAGATATCTATGAATATCAGGAAGACAGACTTGACCAAAAGAACAAGGGATTTCTAAAATCTGTAGAAAAATTAATGAATGCATGGGAAATGGCAGATGGCATAGCCTGCAATGAAATCATGAATAAATTATGGCGAACCTATAAAGATGAGATTTTAGATGTAAATCTGGAGAACGTGAGTAAATACTGTACTTTTATTACAGGTGTTGATATCTCAAATGAGTCTTTAAAAATATTTTGCAAATCCCTGGTGGAACATTCTGATCAAATGTATGAAAAAGTAGCAACAAGAGAAGAAAGCAATATGATTGAGCAGGTAAAAAAATATGTACAGGAATATTATATGAATGATATCAGTATCAGTCAGATTGCTGAGCATTATGATTTAACAGCAAATTACTTAAGCACTGTTTTTCATCGTAAGACCGGAAATAAATTTATCGATTATCTAACGCAGGTACGAATGGAAGCGGCAAAGAAGTTACTGATACAAAATGCATCAGCTTCCGTGCAGGACGTTGCACTGATGGTAGGATATAATAGTGCGAGGCATTTTTCTTCTCAGTTTCAGAAAACAACTGGAGAAACACCAACAGTTTATCGAAAAAAAAGATTGTAGAAATCCGTACCTGAATCAAAGTTATGTGTCATTTTCATTTTCCCAATAAAAAAGTATAGTGAAAATAATAAAAGAACAGGGAGGATATATATTATGAAACTGAAAAAAATATTGGCAGCAGGTCTTGCGGTCAGCATGGTAATGGGACTAGTTGCATGTGGTTCCAGCAATAATGGTGAAGAGGACTCTTCGGACGGTGGAGATACTATCACTTTTGCAACAAATGTTGTTGGTGAAAAGGCAGAGGCTCTGGAGGCAGCTTGTAAAGAATTTGAAGAAGAAACTGGTTATACAGTAGATTTTCAGGCTCCAGGTGAGAGTTATGAAGAGTTGATGAAGACAAAAATGTCTGCAAATGAACTTCCGGATGTATTTACAACACATGGTTGGTCTGTGGCAAGATACAGTGACTACTTGATGACTGTAAATGACCTTGAGTGGGCATCTGATATTGATGAGCAGATTAAACCGGTTATTACAAATGAAGCTGGCGATATGTTCGTTCTTCCGATTGATATGGATATTGCCGGGATTGTGTATAATGTAACTGTTTTAGAGGAAGCTGGTGTAAATCCAGATGAAATTAAGACATGGGATGACTTTGCAGCAGCATGTGAGAAGATTAAGAATACAGGAAAGACACCAGTACATATCGGCGGAAAAGACAGCTGGACAATCGGACAGTTCTTTGATTGGGCTGCACCTTCTTACTATGTTACAGATGAAAATAACAGCCAGGCAGATGCATTGAAAGATGGCACTTTCGATACAGCAACATGGGAAAAAGTTGCAGGACTTCTGGATTCATGGGTAAAAGCAGGATACCTGAACAAAGATTCTCTTACAGCTGATTATAATGCAGATATTCAAGCTCTTGCAGAAGGCACAACTGCATTCTGTTTCTATGGTAATTATGCAACAGTAGATGCACAGGGCGTCAATGCAGATGCAAAACTTGGAATGATTCCAATTCCGGCAGTAAGCGTAGATGATGAACCAAGTTTGATTGCGGGTGAAGATATTGCAGTTGGAGTATGGAAAGATTCTCCAGTGAAAGATAAAGCAACAGAGTTGTTAAACTATCTTGCACAGCCGGAAATCATAAAGGAAATTGCTGAAGCAGCAGGTTGTAAAACAGGTCTTACTACTGCTCAATCCGAGATTGGTGAAATTGGGACATATCTTGAGAAATATGCAGATGTTGAAACATTTCCGTATTTTGATCGAGAGTATCTTCCAAGTGGAATGTGGGATGTAATGTGTTCGTCAGGAGCCGATATTCTTGCACAGAAAGATGGAGCGGTTGAGAATGCTGCAAAGACAATGGAACAGAACTTTAACGATAAGTATACTAAGTAGTAGTTCATGTTAAAAAGGGAAGCAGGGAACTGCTTCCCTTTTTAGACATAAAGATTTTATTATAATAACAAAGAAAGGAAAAGAATTATGAAAAAAAGAGCAAGAACCATGAATGTGTTCTATATTCCAGCTATTATCTTGTTCGCGATTTTTGTCATATATCCACTTTGTAAAGGTATATTTCTTTCATTTACGAATTGGAATGGATACTCACAGACATATAAAATAGTAGGTGTCGCAAATTACTTCCGCATGTTGACAGACACTAATGTGCATAGAGCATTTATAAATACTATCATATACGGAGTTGGAAGTACAATCCTTCAGAATATAATAGGTCTTGCGTTGGCACTTCTTTTGAATCAGAAGTTCAGGGGGAGAGCAGTCGTGAGAACAATTGTGTATCTTCCGGTTATGATTGCTCCCTTAATTATGGGATATGTTATGTATTTCTTCTTTACTTTTAACAATGGTGCATTGAATGATGTAATTGCAATATTTGGCAAAGAAGCGGTTGACTGGTTAGCAGATGGTAATCGAGGTGTTGCTATTTTGACACTTGTAAATTCATTACAGTTTGTAGGAATTTCTATGGTTATTTATCTGGCAGGACTTCAGGGAATTTCAGATATGTATTATGAAGCTGCATCTATTGATGGAGTAAAAGCAGGTCAGAGATTCCGCTATATTACATTGCCATTACTGATGCCGGCAATTAATTCTTCTGTTACGATTAACTTAATAGGGGGACTGAAATTGTTTGATATTGTTATGGCACTTACATCTGGAGGACCTGGATATGATACTCATTCTCTTTCAACATTAGTTAACCGTACATATTTTGGAAGTGAAAATGCTGGATATGCTTCTGCGATAGGATTAGTTTCCTTTGTGCTCATAATGGTGTTAAGTAATATTGTTGTAAAAGCTATGGAGAAAAAGGAGGTTGATTTATAATGGCAGAAAAGAAAAAAAATGGTCTGTTTAGATGGCCGATTGTTCTGATTATTTTGTTGGTGTATTGCTCCCCATTTTATATTTTAACAGCAATATCTTTTAAACCTTCGACAGATTTGAGTTCTTATTGGAAATTCCCAACTGCTCCAACACTGGAAAATTTCAAGACTGCAATTGAGCAGGGAGGGATTTTTTCGGCTCTATTACATACAATAATTATCACATTTGTTACAGTTTGTTTGCTTGTTTTGGTTGGATCATTGGCAGCGTATCCTCTTGCCAGAAACAGAAGCAGATTGAATAAGGTTATTAAGAGCTTTATTTTAGGTATAATGATGGTTCCGCCTTTGAGTATTTTAGTTCCACTTTATTCTATTCTTGTAGATATGGGAGGGATTAATCAATATTGGGGAATTATATTGATTCTTTTGACATTTGAGCTCCCGCAGGCCATCTTTCTGTATACAAACTTTATTGCATCTATTCCAACTGCCCTTGATGAGGCGGCGGCTATTGACGGTTGCGGTCCGGTAAGAACATTTTTCTATATTATTCTTCCTCAGATGAAATCTGTTACTGCTTCTGTCATTATCCTAACAGGAATCCATTGTTGGAATGATTATCAGTTCTCGTTGTATATATTACAATCATCAAAGATGAGTACTGTAACGCTTGCGATTTCATCTTTCTTCTCACAGACAACGAGCAATTTAAATGCGGCTTCTGCAGCTGCATTACTGGCTATTCTCCCAGTGTGTCTGTGCTTCTTGTTCTTACAGAAGTACTTTATCAAGGGAATGGTTGATAGCGCGGTGAAATAAAATAGACAAGGAGAAAACTGATTATGAATAATGAGAATTTTCACCCAGTGCTCAAGGTACCACCGTTGGCACATGCTTTGCATAAATGGGATGAAGAGCAGAAAATACTAAAATATGAATATAATGGAACCGATATTATTTCCATGCAGATTGAAAAAAGCGAAGATACAGGTTTTCGTCATGGATCAGATGGTACAATGCAGAGTATTGCATACATCCAGCAGATTTATATCATGGTGGAGAAGCCAATGTGGGTAACAGTGCGTTTCTGTCTGTCTGATAATACAATCTGTATGCGTGCACATCGTGCAGGAAGTGAGCAGGGGATTGCAGCGCAGAACGGGAATATATTGATTCATGGAATCAACGGTTTGTATGATGCAAAGCAGGATCTGTTGATAGAAGTGAATGGTTGTGAGTGGAACTGGGCTTCAGAGCAGTTTGAAGAAGTAGATGGTCAGAGAATTGCTTATATGAATATTCTTCTGAGTGAAAAACCAGTGTTCATTAATCTGCGAATGTACTATTATAAGAACCATCTGGGGTATAAGTATTATGAGCCATGGAAGCATCAGATTAATAAGAAGGCAGTGGCAGGATGGTGTTCATGGGAAGCGTTCCGCCGCGATATTGATGAAGAGAAGATAAACGGAATCGCTCAGTTCATGGAAGAACATCTGAAGGATTATGGGTTGGAGTATATTCAGGTGGATGACGGATATCAGAAAATGCCGCTTCCCTATAGAGCGGAAGGGGATATGAAAGAAGGTTGGATGACCTGTGAGGAAAAGAAATTCCCGAGAGGTCATCAGGGAATCGTGGAGGATATAAGAAAACATGGATTTGTTCCGGCTATCTGGACCAATGCGAATATTACCAATGAGGAATATCCTGAAAATCATCCGAAGGATGTTATCTTCCATGAAGGAAAGGCGATTAAGGGTGAGTGGATTGATTATCTCTATAGTTGTGTACCGGAAAATCTGGAGAAACAGGTAACACCAGTATTTGAAGGTTTCCGGGATGCAGGATATAAATATGTGAAGATTGATGCCATCCGTCATCTTCTGTTGGATGGGCTTCATGAAGCAGTACGTCTTGGAATTATGTCCAATGAAGAAGCAGAGCAGAAATTCCGTGCATATATGGAAGCTGGGAAAAAGGGTATGTCTGAAGATATGTATTATCTGGCGAGCTGGGGAGAGATGCATGAGGTGGTTGGCGTTGCAGATGCATGTAGGATATCTATGGATGCGAATCCAACATGGGCAGGAATTCGTATGCAGCTTTTTGAGATGGCGCGCTGGTTCCATACACAGAGAATTTTGTTTTTAAATGATCCGGATCATGTCTGCGTTCGTACAAAACCAGAATGGGCAAAAAGTGTGTTATCACTTATTTCGCTTGCCGGAGGTTTGTGCATGCTCAGTGATACACAGGACGCCTATACCGAGGAAAAACTGGAAATTATCCAAAAAACCCTGCCGCCACTTACCACTAGTACAGCGGAGACTGGTCCTTTGAATCTGGACTTCCCGGCATATACATGGACAAAACTTCACGGATTTGCAGTGCAGTCTCATGAGACACCGGTTGAGATGGAAGATGTAAATCTGAAAGATGCCTATGATATGGCAGGTATCTATCCTACTATGGAAGATGATCATCCGTTCTCTACACTGTGGTCTTTTCATCTGAATCATGCAGAAGAAAGCTGGTGTGTGGCAGGAAGATTTGCAACCATACCTTTGAAAGAAAGCGAGCTTCTTCTGGAGCAAATCAATCTTGATCCGAAGCAGTCTTATCATGTATTTGACTTCTGGAAACAGGAGTATTTGGGAGTTGTGACCGGAAACGTAGCTGTCAGAGCACTTGGACTTGGAGAATGTCAAATCCTGGCATTCAGAAAAGTAAAAGATATTCCACAGTTCATTGCTTCTTCCAGACATGTATCGATGGATGCAGTCAGTATACAGAAAATTAACTGGGAACAAAATCAGTTATCCGTATTACTGGAAGGGGTAGCAGGAACTTCGGAAAACTATTATTTTG
The DNA here is from genome assembly GCA_051879455.1 of Lachnospiraceae bacterium. Taxonomy (GTDB): domain Bacteria; phylum Bacillota; class Clostridia; order Lachnospirales; family Lachnospiraceae; genus MD308. The sequence continues at coordinate 2,772 of JBJEMB010000193.1, read as the reverse complement.
CAGTACCAAAAGACTATACATTGCAAAGTACAGAGGTAGAAGGAGGAGAATGTAAGGTTGTATGTGACGATGGAATCATATGCGCCACAGTGGCATTCCAAGAGGAAATAGCTACTCTGACCTTATCATTATCATGATGAAAGGAATAGAAGGATGGGAAGACTGAAATCTATACATAAAGAAGAGTTTGAAAAATTCGGCAAGGTACTCGAGTTTCCTGAAGGAAATTCAGATACGCCCTTTGAAATTGTTATTACAGAGGAGAAAGAGCCATGGAGGCTGGCTGTATTCCGGTATAATAACAAAACGGTGAAGCGGATGGAGTGTCATCCCACTTCGCTGGAAAGCTTTGAGCCACTTCAGGGTCTTACTGTTCTGATTGTGGCAGAGCATGAGAGACCGGAAGGGTATGAAGCATTTATACTAGATAAGCCGGTATGTCTGTATAAAGGGATCTGGCACCAAGTGTTGGCGTTAACCGATGAGGCACAGGTAAAAATTGCAGAAAATCTTGAGGTGACATCAGAATTTTTTGATTTTGAAAAAGAAATTGGAGTTAATGTAATTTAGAAATCGTGCAGTTATTCGGTTATGAGCAAGTAGCAAAGCGGATTGCGAATATCCGCTTGACTAGAAAAACAAGCAGGAGGAATTTCTCAATTGAGGGAAATTCCTCCTGTTCGTTTGACGCTTTTGTTGATAGAAATATAGCACATGGAAAAGAAGAGTTATAGGTACTAACGAGACAGAAGAACTGCAGAAAATTGTTTCAAGAGGACAAAACCATAGAGTTGTGATACAATGGACAGAGAATGAGGATAGGAAAGAAAATTGACGGATAAAACGAGGAGGTATCACCATGAAATATGTTACACTTGGAAAAACTGGGTTAAAAGTGTCAAAGGTTGGTCTCGGCGGAATTCCCATTCAGAAAAGCAGTGCCGAGGAAGTAAAAACGTTAGTTCATGCTCTGATGGAAAAGGGCGTTAATTATATTGACAGTGCAAGAGGATATACTGTCAGTGAAGAACTTCTTGGAGAGGCGCTTGACGGTATCAGGGACAAGTTTGTTCTTGCAACGAAAAGTATGGCAAGAACGAAAGAGGCTATGGCGAAAGATATTGACATCAGTCTGAAAAATTTTCGGACTGATTATATTGATCTTTATCAAATACATAATCCAAGTATGGAAAATCTGGATCAGGTGTTAGCAGAAGGCGGAGCACTGGAAGCTCTTATGGAGGCAAAGGCAGACGGAAAGATCGGTCATATCGGATTAACAGCGCATTCTCTTCAAGTATTTGAGCGTGCACTTTCTATGGACTGGGTGGAGACAATCATGTTTCCATATAATATCGTAGAGTCACAGGGCGAAGAACTGATGAAAAAATGTACGGAGCAAAATGTTGCCTTTATTGATATGAAGCCGCTTGCCGGAGGCGCGATTGAGGATGCTACACTGGCACTTCGTTACGTTTGTTCGAATCCGGATGTAACGATTGCAATTCCAGGAATGTATAATTGCAAAGAGGCAGAACAGAATCTTATGGCAGCAGAGAATGAGTCACCACTTACGGAAGAAGAAATTGAAAAGTGTGATAAGGTCAGAAAAGAGCTTGGAACAAATTTCTGTCGCCGTTGTAATTATTGTCAGCCTTGTACTGCAGGAATTAATATATCGGGAGTATTTTTGTTTGCCGGATACTTACAGAGATATGATCTGGGCGACTGGGGATATGGAAGATATCAGGCGCTTCCGGTGAAAGCGGATGCATGTGTGGATTGTGGTGTGTGTGAGACAAGATGTCCGTATCATCTTCCAATTCGACAGATGCTTAAGAAATGTGTAAAAGATTTTGAGGATTTTGAGGCGGGGAAATAAAAGTTATGAGATTGAAAAATGTGTTGCTCGTTGTTCGTGATATAGAAAAGTCCAAGGCATTTTACCACGACCTGTTTGGCATGAATGTAGTGACGGATTTTGGGAAAAATGTGATCTTAACAGAAGGTCTTGTTCTGGAAGAACACACATTGTGGGAGACTTCTATTGGAAAAGAAGTAAAGTTCTGCGGTAACGATAAAGAATTGTACTTCGAGACATATGATTTTGACAGTTTCTTAAAGAAACTCACTGAAAATGAGTATCCGGTTGAGTATGTGACTGCGCCTGACTTTGAGAGAGAAGAATGTAAGGAAGCGGAACGTGAAAGAAGAGTGATCCGTATCTATGATCCGGACAGACATATGATCGAGGTCGCCGAGAGTACAAGATAGAATCATGAAGGGTTAGAAATATGTTCGATTTACAGGGATTTTTGCGAAAACTGGATATTTTATACAAAGAGAACCCGAAAAAACTGGAAAGTTATTTGAGAAAGGGGTTGTCTGAGGCGAGGGCGTTTGATGATTCCGGCGCTGCCCTCATTATTTTGAATGAGCTGATGGGATACTACCGTGTGATGAGCCGCTTTGAAGAATGCAGTAAATGCGCTGATGAGGCAATGGAACTTTCGAAGGAGATGGGAATATTAGGAACCGTTAATTATGGTACCGTGCTTCTCAATATTGCGACAGCCTATCGCGTGATGGGGCGCATGGAGGAAGCGGAAGAGTTTTACCATCAGGTGCATGAGATCTATCGCAGGCAGTTTGAAACTCCGGATTATCGGATGGCAACATTACACAATAATTTAAGCCTTCTATACAGTGCAACAGGCAGATATGAAGAAGCGAAAAAGGAGCTTTCACTTGCCATGGAACTGATTCGTGTAC
>JBJEMB010000192.1:0-1904 GCA_051879455.1 Lachnospiraceae bacterium | reverse complement strand
AAACTATCTGGCGTCAGTCCTTGCGGGGAGCGGGCTTTCGTAATCTTGCCCTGGTGGTAGAGGACATGTATTGAAAGCACAGGATTATACAAGGGCTTTACAGGATTGGTTGGATAAGAATCCAACAGCATCTCCAGGGGATCGAGCAGCAGCAGAAAACGTTCTTCAGGATTTACAGAATGCTTTGGGAGGCAAGTAATGAACCAATATATTGCTAGTTATATAGAAAAAATGGCATCATTTTCCACTGTTTTGTCTGAGACAGTCTCATTAGCTAATGAATACTGGCATCCAGAAACGCCACCGGTGGTTATGTTGTTCTCTCAGGTTGGAAAAACGATTGTAAAAAATTTTTATGAAATGGGGGATATTGAAAGAGAAAAAATATTTAAACATGTCGAAGATGGTATGGTCTCGCTTGATGATGAATTGGCCACAATTGTAGCTACAGGGCTTATAGAGGCAATAGTCACTGCGACCGATAGCAATTCTTTACTTTGGCAAGATGTAAGTAAATTTCTGGGTGACAAATCAAAGTCTCATGCATTAGTGTGGAAAAATTTTGGTCAGGAGTGATATTATTCAAGAAGTATTAAGCTCGCTATTGAGATCTTAATGCTTCTTGAGATTAAATTAAAGTTAGGACGAAGTAATTGCAGGTGGAAATAAATCCATGGTGACGTGTGGCAATGGCTATTAGATGTTATGGTGTGATGGGTTTTGGTGATTTAAGAGCTAAGTTAGATTGCCTTATGAAAAAGTATGGTTATATATTTAATGATGTGTATCATATATTTAAATAAAAAACGGTTCTCTCTTGTCAAGATAGTAATAGGATAGATTATTGTGTTGATAAATATAATTAAGAGTCTACGTTGTTGATTTTAGAAGACTTTGGAGCAGGGAAAGGTCATCAGAAGTACACTTTTTGTACTAAATAATTCGCGCTAAATGTTCAATAATTGAGATATTCCTTATTACCTAAAACTATTTTTCATAGCTTATATATGATCAAATACTCCTTGCATAAATAAGGAGAACAAAATGGAACTTAAAAAACTGATGGAACATATTTCTATTATCCCCGATTACAGACAAGCCTGGAAAGTAGAACATAAATTGTCAAATATTCTACTGTTGACTATTTGTGCCGTCATTTCTGGTGCAGAAGGTTGGGAAGATATAGAGGATTTTGGTGAAACGCATCTCGATTTTTTGAGGCAATATGGTGATTTTGAAAATGGTATTCCTGTCCACGATACCATTGCCAGAGTTGTATCCTGTATCAGTCCTGCAAAATTTCATGAGTGCTTTATTAACTGGATGCGTGACTGCCATTCTTCAGATGATAAAGACGTCATTGCAATTGATGGAAAAACGCTCCGGCACTCTTATGACAAGAGTCGCCGCAGGGGAGCGATTCATGTCATTAGTGCGTTCTCAACAATGCACAGTCTGGTCATCGGACAGATCAGGACGGATGAGAAATCCAATGAAATTACAGCTATCCCTGAACTTCTTAACATGCTGGATATTAAAGGAAAAATCATCACAACTGATGCGATGGGTTGCCAGAAAGATATTGCAGAGAAGATACAAAAACAGGGAGGTGATTATTTATTCGCTGTAAAAGGAAATCAGGTGGCGGCTTAATAAAGCCTTTGAGGAAAAATTTCCGCTGAAAGAATTAAATAATCCAGAGCATGACAGTTACGCAATTAGTGAAAAGAGTCACGGCAGAGAAGAAATCCGTCTTCATATTGTTTGCGATGTCCCTGATGAACTTATTGATTTCACGTTTGAATGGAAAGGGCTGAAGAAATTATGCGTGGCAGTCTCCTTTCGGTCCATAATAGCAGAACAAAAGAAAGAGCCAGAAATGACGGTCAGATATTATATCAGTT
>JBJEMB010000191.1:7074-10588 GCA_051879455.1 Lachnospiraceae bacterium | reverse complement strand
CGCCTATTCTCATTGGTTCATCCGCCATCCAGTCAAGGGTCTGGAAGTATGTCATAAATACTGCAAAAATATTTGCCGTCATATGGGCAAATATTGGTGCTTTTACAGAACCATATTTCTCATACAAATAACAAAAGATCATTCCCAGCAAAAATCCATAAAGCATCTGGACCGCATTCATATGGAGGAAGCCAAATACTACTGATGTATAAAGGGATGCTTTCATAAATGAATTGCTCTGCCTGATCCTTCGAAACATCAATCCGCGAAATACAAGTTCTTCACATATTGGAATAAGAATTCCAAGACAAAGGATCTGCATTGGAATGGATGCTGAATAAAGTGCACTCATAGTCTGTTCATATTCTTCACTGGCATCCATCAGTCCGCCAATCAGCATTAAATTATTCACACCAAGAGTTATGGCTATCATCATGACCATCACTAAGCCATATTTCCATATAGACGCCTTTTTATTCGGTACAAATCCTGAAAGCTTTTCTTTCACACGATCCTTGTGAAACATTACAAGCATTATTGGAATTGTGATCAAGGCTGCAAATCCTTCTACCGGAGTCGAATATTTCATAAACTCTTGCATAATCTCATTGGTAAATTCCATTGTAGCTGACGAACTTGACATATACTGCTGCATGATTTCCTGCAGTTTCGCAGAATCCTGAAGTGCAGCAACATCCACACCACTTTTCCTCATAATGACAATCATTTCAAATATTATTACAGCAATGAATGATACTACCATGGAAATTCCCCACTTAATAAGAAGTGGTCCCCAAATGCGCATAAAGCGATTTTCAGGCTTCGGATAAGTACCGGATTTCATTCTGTTTGGATCCATTCTATATTGTTGCTCCATATTACTCCTCACACTTTCAAAGCACATAATATGCTATTTGTTTTAATCTCTTCTATCACGACTATCATTCTACTTCCTCTAAACAGAACATGCAATTAAAAATTTATAAAATTGAAAAGTCTCTGATAATTATCAAAAAATCTCAGTGTATTTACCGGTTAAGATTCACACTTCACAGTAAAAATACACTGAGATTTTTATTTATCAAGCTAACTCTCTCTTCTGATAGCTGAGTTTACAATTTTATCGGGATAACATCCACATCCAGATTCCATAAAAACTTATCCAGGTCTTTATAAGAAAGGAATACAGTTGCAGTATTCTCAAGCGGATGAATTCCAAGACTTTTACATCTGGTCAGACTTTTATCGATAAAGAATTCTACTGCATGATCCGTATCATTCATCAGTCCGAACGGAGAAACACTTCCCTGCTTTAAGCCAAGATACTTTTCCAGTCTTTCTTCCGATGCAAAACTTAAATTTCCCGCTCCAAGCTGTCTTCCCAGTGTCTTTAAATCCACTTTCGTCTTCTCATCTGCCGTTACGAGAAAATGTCTCTTTCCTTTTGAGTCACGCAGAAAAAGATTCTTGCACAGAGTTCCTTTTTGAGGCAGACCAAGTCTATCCATATCTTCCATCGTATGAACCGGCTCATGCTCTACAACTTCATATTTAATTTTCATCTTGTCCAATGCTTCATATACTCGTTTTTTCTGGTCTTCCATCCTGGTTGCTCCTTTCTAGTCATGCATTCATCAAAAGCATTGTAGGAAACATTAAATTTTCCATACAAATACCTCTCGAAATTCCTGTATACAAAAGTTTTTTCTATTATATTGCATAAAGAAATAAATGTAAAGCAGGAATTATATTCTATAACAATTCCGAAACCGCAGCACAATACCTGTCCAATCGTTCTGCTTTCTTTATTTTCTTCAAGACCTTTTCATTTCCAGGAAACGAATTTCCAAGATAACACCAGACTTCTTTCATTTTAAACAGTACGTTTTTTTCTCCGATTCCAAGTTCCATATAATCATGATAAAGCTGATCGTGGAATTGTTTGATTTTTCTCTTTTTGTCTTCTCCAAAATTAAGGATTTCTTCCAAAAGCATCGGATTTCCAACAATTCCCCTTCCAAGCATAACTGTCTGTACACTTGGAAACCGTCGCTTGATCTTATTAAAATCTTCCAAACAAAAAATATCGCCATTATAGCAGACCGGATTTTTACTGGTTTTCAAACCATATTCAAACATTTCCAAATTAGGGATATTATTATAGAAATCTTTCTGTACCCTCGGATGGATAATCAGCTCTTCTAACGGATATCTGTTATAAATATCCAGCAGTCGGAAAAACTCTTCGGGCATTTCTTTCCCAATACGGGTTTTTACAGATATCTTCATATTTTTGTTTGCAGTCCCCTCAAACACCTCGTACAGAAAACGGTCAAGTTCTTCCGGATACGCAAGAAATCCGGAACCTCTTCCTTTTGATACAACGGTTTTTGATGGACATCCCATATTTAAATTAATCTCCTGATATCCATAGACCTGCAATTTTTCAATTGTTTTTAGGCATTCATCCGCATGATTACTCATAATCTGCGGGACAAGATACAATCCTTTATTATTTTCCGGGAGAATTTCTTTCTTCTCACGTGTGCTAAATCCTTTCTTGCTGTGCGGCACAAGAAACGGCGTAAAATATTTATCCATAGCGATAAAACAGCTGTCGTATGCATTTCTGAAAATGTGAGTGGTAATTCCTTCTAACGGCGCCATGTAAAATTTCATATTATTATTCCTTTTCCTGATTCTCAATTACGTTCCTAATCATATCTTATTTTAGAGAGATATTCAACAGCCACATATTTCATAAAATGTTAATTGATTTTTCATGACTTCTCTGTTAATATAACGTTCCGTAAATAAATGACCGATTTTCATAATTTTGGAGGGATATTATGATCTACACACAGGCACAGTGGCTTTTGTTTTTCTTTTTTTACTGTTTTGTCGGTTGGATATGGGAATGCATGTATGTCTCGATTAGAAAAAGAGAATGGGTAAACAGAGGGTTCCTCTACGGTCCTTTGCTTCCCATCTATGGATTTGGGGCAATCATCGTGCTATGGCTGACTTTGCCCGTCAGAAACAGTATACCACTAATTTTTCTGTTTGGTATGATCGGTGCCACTATTTTAGAATACATAACAGGTGCAGTGATGGAGCGGACTTTTCATGTACGTTACTGGGATTACAGCGATCAGAAGTTTAATGTCCATGGACATATCTGTCTGTTCTGCTCTCTGGGCTGGGGATTGTTTTCAGTAATCCTTGTAAAATTTGTCCATTTACCGGTAGAAGATTTCGTATTGAAAATCCCTGCAAATATTGCTAATTTACTGAGCCTTATTCTCACAGTTTTATTTACTATTGATACAACAAAGTCTGTCCAGACCGCTCTGGATGTACGGGAACTTCTCAAAGAGCTTTCTGAGAACAATACCGTTATATCCTCTTTGGAAGAAAAACTGGAAACTGTGGCTGCAAATATTAATGAAAGCTCCGAGAGATTCCGCACGCGTATCCAGGAAATTGAAGAAGAGACTGCAGAAAGCAGAAGGCT
>JBJEMB010000191.1:5536-6974 GCA_051879455.1 Lachnospiraceae bacterium | reverse complement strand
TCCTTTCTCTGTTAAAATCAAAAACAGAAGCCTTTATTACAGAGATTGGCGATTTAATTGAATCTGGAATTTCTGAAAATGAACAGGTAAAACTTTCTCTCTATAAAAATGAACTTGCAGAATTACACGAAAATCTGGAACGCATAGAACTTTCTGTTAAATCAAGAAAAGCGAAAGATTATAAAAAAGTTGCCAGCATTATCCGCAGAAACCCTTCTGCTACTTCTGTAAAATTCAGTGAAAGTTTCCATGAACTGAAACAGTTCTATACTTTCCGACGCAAAGGCGATATGAAATAATATTATAAATCCGCAATATTCTCCATCCAGATTCTTTTTCTAAAGAGATATACAGAGATTGCGAAACGAACACATTCCTCTAAAGAAAGTATAAAATATACATAAGGAAGCTGCATTTTCCACACAAATGCAGCGATCAGTCCGAGCGGCACTCCGAAGATCCATGTACCGATAAAATCTACCCACATAATATATGAAGTCTTCCCGCCGCTTCGGATAATTCCTCCTCCAAGGATCATATTCTGAACTTTTACCGGAGAGATAAGTGCAAACGCTACCAGAACTCTCACGGCCATTTTTCTCACTTCCGGTTCTACCTGATAGATCTGAACGTAAAATCTCCCTGTAAATATTAATAGTAAAGATAGTATTAAGGAGCCGTACAGTCCGTAAACCATTAATTTCTTCGCCTCACGATATGCTCTGTCATATTCCAAAGCACCCAGAGATTTGCCTATAAGTATCCCTGCCGCCTGTGATAAGCCACTCAAAGCATTTATGACCAATATCTGAACAGGTATCGTAAGCGTCATCGCTGCGCATGCTTTTGTTCCGATATTCCCGTAAATTGCAGTGTATACATTTTCACCCAGACTCCACAGGAATTCACAGATTACTATCGGACACAGTATTTTCAAAAACTGTATCCTCCGCTTTCCGCTAAATCGCCAGACAAATCTGAGTTTGATACTTTGTCTCCGGTAATAAACAACAAAAAAAGCTGTTATGACTATACATGTTGCCAGTTGTGAAATCACACTGGCAATAGCGGCCCCTCTGACCCCCATCTTTGGGAATCCTGCTTTTCCAAAAATCAGCAGATAATTCATTCCTGTATTTAATACAGCTCCGGTAATACTTGCATACAATGGAAAAACTGCTGCCTCCATACATCGAAGTAAGGTGGATATCATATTGCAGATTGCAATCGGCAGAAAAGAAAAAGCTATGATTTTCAAATACTCTGATGCTATTTCAAGTGTTGCCTCATCTTTTGTGTAAAGCCAGAGGATCTGCTGTGAAAAAGACACAGACAGGAGCAAAAATACTGCTGCCAATCCCATTGCCAGTAAAGTATTTGCGAAAAAACTTCTGCTTATTTCTCTTTCATCCTTTTGTCCCATATATTGTGAGATCAT
>JBJEMB010000191.1:0-5436 GCA_051879455.1 Lachnospiraceae bacterium | reverse complement strand
AAAAACTTCTGCTTATTTCTCTTTCATCCTTTTGTCCCATATATTGTGAGATCATGATTCCCGCAGTCATAGTGAGCGCACCGAGAAGTACAGTATAAATAGATGCAAATTTCCCGCCAAGTCCTACTGCTGCAATACTGCTACTTCCCAGTTTTCCAATCATTAACTGATCAATAACACTAAATGAAGACTGTAACAACGTCTGCAGCGTAACTGGAAGAGCTATTCTTATGACTGTTTTGTAAAATGCATTATCTTTTTCCATTCCTCTCTTTACCTCTCTGACTCTCACATTTTCAAAAAAGACTTTTTACGCTTGAGCGTTCCACGAGTTGAACCGGAAACAGGATATTCGTCTTGTCGTAGACTCCACTTTTCATCTTCTTTAAGGCCAGGATTGCCTGTTTCGCCCGCTCTCTGGGATCCTGCTTCACAGTTGTAAGTGCCGGATATACGTTTTCACACCATGGACTATCATCAAATCCAACCACCGATAAGTCTTCCGGAACCTTTATTTTGTATTCTTTCAAATACTGAATCAGCTCAATCGCATAATAATCCGACACTGCAAACACCGCTGTATATTCCAGAATCATCTTTAAATGGTCATGGTAAAATATTCGCCTTTTCTCCTGTTCCATAGGCACTTCAAGGAAATCAGTCTGCCCATTCTCCATACCTTTCCTGCAACCATCCACCCTCTCTTTATCCATACAAATATAATTATCCGCAATACAAAGCACTTTCTTATGTCCCATCTTCTTTAAATATGAACCGACCTGATATCCACCATCAAAATCATCTATTCTAAGATTGCAGATTCTCTCTGAACTATTAAAATATCCATCATAGACAACAAACGGGATATGCATGGCATCCCTCAGTTTCCTGTAATCCTGTTCACAGAACCCAATCAGCACCAGACCCTCCATGTTCCACATAGAAGCAATACGCACAATTTCATTCCAGTCTGTCGTCACCCTGACCATCATAAATAATCCTGCTTTATCAAGTTCCACTGACAATGCGTTAAGAGCAGATGAAATAAATGCATCTTCCAGCACATGGTTTTCATACTTCTCATGATTATTGATTACAATCCCAACAATTCGTGAACTGTTTTGAGCCAGCAAAATTCCCGCCATATTTGGAATATACCCCTTCTTTTCTATAAGCTCCTGTACTCTTTTTACAGTTTCGTCAGAAATCTTTTTTGTCTTCCCATGAATCACATTTGATACTGTAGCGGTGCTGAGCCCCAGTTCCTCCGCAATATCAACAATTCTTACTCTATCCTGTTCCATAGCTTTTTCTTTTTTTCTTCCCTTTTCGTTCTTTCTCACATCTTTCTTATTTTCACATTTATCATAATGGCTGAATCAGGAAATCACAATAGGTTAAACGCATAACCACTCACAAAATCACTTCGCAGTTTTTGGTATTTATTCACAAACGCACAAAAAAAAGATGAGGTAGACTCACCTCATCTTTTTGCATTTTTCTTTTTACTAATCTTCTACCGGCTCCGGATTGGAAACACTCACTTTATGGTCATACCATGTTCCTTTCTTACCGATCAAAGCCAGATCAAACTCTTCATCCAGTGCAGGAACCGGAACATCAAATCCATATACTTCTTCTGACGTTCCATCATTGTATGTAACCTTATCATTGCTTGGTTCAAGAAGCTTTGCTCCATCTTTTTGGGCATCTTTTGCAAGCCCCGGATAAAGATTTACAATGTTTTTTGATGTAAGTGAAATGTGGATTGTCATCTTTCCATCTTTTACTGTTAAAGTTCCTTTCCCCTCGCAAGCCTCATTTACATGGAACATTCCGCTGTCTGTCTTAAATTCTGCACTGTACGTTCCATCCTCTAAATCTGCTTTTTCATCTTTTGACGCTACATCCTTTGATGATTCAGAATTGTTATCAGAAATAACTGCAGCAGTGTGTTCAACATAAATCTTCTGGATTGCATCAATTGCGCCAAGACCTGTAATCTGTGTATCGACACTGTCAAATTTACCGGATGCATTAAACATAGATTTCCAGGAATCTTCATCATCACCCGCCATATCATTGTTTGCATGGTCACCGGCAACTACCATTAAAGGTCTTAAAATTACTTTTTTATATCCAGCTTCGGAAACTGCCTCAATAACAGCCTCACAGGAAGTCTCTTCCGGCTCGCCTTCTACCGTTCCAATAAATACATTATCATAGTTCAATTCATTCATCTGTGTCTGCATCTGGCTGTAGGAAACCTTTGCAGTATGGGAAGTTCCATGTCCCATGAATACAAATGCTGCGCCATCTTCTTTTGCAGCTTCCAAACTTTCATATCCTGCAGTCTTTACTGCCTCATCTGTGATAGCCTTTGCAACTGCCTCTTTATCAGCATTTACTGAAGATGCATCCTCTCCCACTTCTCCAAGCAGTGGTTCTGCAACTTTTACAGTCTCAAACTTATCTTTGTATGCATCCACCGCTTCCATGAGTTCATCATACTCTGCGCCGTGCATCAAATGTGTCGGCTGCACGACAAGATTTTTCACACCATTGGAAACTGCACGTTCCAGTGCCTGGTCCATATTGTCAATATACTCTTCATCGCGTGCCTGGATATGGTTAATAATGATCTGTGCGGTAAATGCTCTTCTTACAGACCAATCCGGATATGCTTCGGAAAGCTCATCCTCAATTCCCTTAATATCCTGGACACGACTGTCGTTAAAAGAAGTTCCAAAGCTGACTACCAGAATCTCATTTTCTCCAATGTCATCCTGATTACGTGGATCATCTTTGGAAGCATCTCCTGTATCTCTTCCAAAATAATCCGGGTCCGCATTTTCTCCTTCCACCAGTTCTTTCTGTGCATCTGTCAGTGCATCCCAAGCCTCTTTTGCTTTTTTGCACTGCTCATCTGTCTCATCTGTTCTTTCCTGAACATAGATAGCATCGATCAGTGCAGCTACCTCATCTGCTGCTTTCTGATCCTCTTCTGTTGTGCTGTCTGATCCTGACTCTTTGTTCCCTCCGGAACAACCTGTCATTGCCAATGTTGCGACCATGGCAATTGCCAGTAAGACAGCAAGTGTTTTTTTCTTCATTTTCATTTTCCTCCTTTTTCTGATTTTCCCAATAAAGAAAAAAGCCCATTTTACAGGGCATCAGTAAAAGGGCGCAGTGATAGCATAATGCTATATATCGGTTGCGACCAATTACTCGTGGCCTGTGGGATATTCCCCACTCCGCTTCTTGCAGGCAGGTCTCCTGACTTACGGATCGTCGAAAAAAGGTCGCCTTCCCGATTGCTCAGTGACATTTCTGACCTTTTCCTCCTCGCTTACAGTGACGAGTTCGTACAGGATTTACACCTGTTTCCCTTTTAATCGGATAGTTTACCGCTTCTATCCAAACCTGCTGAAGTTACCATAGCACAATCTTATAAACTTGTAAAGTCTGCTTTTTCAATGATTTTTCCTTGTTTTTCGGCATATTCCAGAAGTTTTTTATTTGCTTCTTCCAGACTTCCGAACGTATCTTTACAACAGATTATTTTTTTACAAAAATCTAATTTCTTTTTCGCATTTTCTAAATCTTTTTCTGAAATTGGTTCAAACGCTTTTGCCGTAATCACATCTGATGCCAACGCTTTTGCTACCGGATAATCCAGATCATTTTCAAATAGAATTCCCGTCACAAATGCTGTTCCTTCCCTCTGCATCCTGCGATACATATTTTTTCCGGTTCCTCCGCCGGCAATAATGAAAACCTCTGCTTCTCCTCTGACTGGCTGAAGTTCCATACTTGTGTTTTCTTCATCAAAGCTTCCTACATCAATATCAAAAAGCTGAGTGATATAACCAGACTGAAAAATGTCTTTTGCCTCTCCTATCCGATCAATGTATTCTCCTTTTACACATACAATCTGATCCGATACTCTTTCCGCCAATTCAAGTTCATGCAGAGACATGATGACCGTAAGACCCTTTTTCTTTTTCAACTCCTGAAGAACTGACAAAAACTCCAGTTTGTATTTTACATCCAGATAAGAGGTAGGCTCATCCAGAATAACAATTTCCGGTTCCTGCGCAATTGCTCTTGCAAGCATGACTCTCTGCTTCTGACCGTCACTGATTTTTTCAAATGCTCTGTCTCTGATTTCTTTTACATGCACCAGTTCCATCGCTTCTTCTACGATTTGATCATCTTCTTCTGATAATACTCCGAATTTCCCGGTGTACGGATATCTTCCTGTGGCAACCACCTCTTCACAGGTCATCATCTCCGCCTTGATCTTTTCCGTAAAAACAACGGACATTTTCTTTGCTAATTCTTCCCTTTTCATCTCCTTCAGAGAATCTTTGCCTATGTACACAACACCACTGATCAGTTCCAACTGTCTCGCAATACTTTTTAGTATTGTTGACTTTCCGGCGCCATTTGGACCAATCAGCGTGAGGATTTCTCCCTTTTTCAATCGAATTTCGATATCTTTGACCAAAGGTTTTCCGTTATACCCTACACACATTTTATTTGTAAAAAAATAATATTCACTCATATTAATCTCTCTCTTTTTTTCGTCCGGCCATGACCCACAAAACAACCGGTGCTCCAAATACAGCGGTCACCGTGCTGATGCTTAATTCCGTCGGCGCAAATACTGTCCTTGCGATCAGATCGCAGAAAAGGCAGAACACACCGCCTCCCAGGAAGCTTGCCGGTATCATCCAGATTGGCTGATTTGTTTTCATAAAGCTTTTCACAAGATGTGGAACAGCAATTCCGACAAAGGAAACCGGACCGGCATAGGCAACCACACATGCAGACAATATGCTTGACAATATGATCATCAGAATACGGAGCATCCGTACATTTACGCCCATGTTTTTCGCATAATTCTCACCAAGCAGATATGCACTGATCGGCTTTGATAAGAAAAAAATCAAAAACACTGTTATCAAAACCACCACGGTCATCACTCTCACATTACTCCAGGATATTCCGGAAAAGCTTCCCTTTGACCAGTTATGTAGATTTACGATATCCGCATCCTCTGCAAACGTCACAACAAAATCTGTAATAGCCGAACAGATATAACCTATCATAATACCACTGATGACCAGAATAGACATATTCTGCACTCTTTTTGACAATAGAAGAACAAATCCCATAGAAATGATCGCACCAATGAACGCCGCTGTAATCAGCATTCCTGAACTGATTTTCACAGCTTCTCCTGCCAGAAACACCATCACCAGAGCGACAACAAGTTTCGAACCGGAAGAGATTCCAAGTACAAACGGTCCTGCAATCGGATTGTGAAAAAATGTCTGCAAAAGATATCCCGAAAGAGCCAGCGCTCCTCCCAAAAACAATGAAGCCAGAGCTCTCGGAAAACGAATATCCCAAACGATTCCCTTTATCGTT
>JBJEMB010000190.1:0-10601 GCA_051879455.1 Lachnospiraceae bacterium | reverse complement strand
ATACTATACTGAAATCAAACATATACTAAGAGGAGGTAATGAGTATGTCCATTACAGCGGAAACCGCAAAAGCACATGCAAAAGATCCTGCTGTTCTGTGCTGTAGAGCAGAAGCCGGTATTATTATTGAACCGTCAAACCTTGAAGATCCGGCTATCTTTGATGAATTGGTTGATTCTGGATTATTGAATCTGGATGGTTGCCTGACAATCGGTCAGGTATTAGGAGCCAAATTAACCAAAACAAGTGATTCCCTTGCTCCACTTACAGCAGATAATGTAGATGGGATCAAAGAAGTTGTTGAAGAGGCACCTGCTGAGGAGGCACCTGCCAAGGAGACATCTGATGAGGAACTTCCAACAATCAACGGAAGTGTAGAAGGTGTTGTAGCAACTGTAAAACATGGTAAAGTTGTTATTTCTATTAAAGAAGGTAAGGATATTTATTTGGAACTCCCAATCTAGTGATTAGATGAGTTTCATTTACCCCGATATATCTGATAAACCTGGAATACAATAACAATTAGACAAACACGGCTGTATCAAACATAAGAATGATACAGCCGTGTTATAATTTTACATCTTTTTAATTCTTTCAATAGCCTCTACAGTATTTTCATAACTACCAAACGCGGTCAGTCTGAAATATCCTTCTCCGCTCGGTCCGAATCCTGATCCCGGTGTTCCAACTACATTTGCTTTCTCAAGAAGATAATCAAAGAATTCCCATGATGTCATATTATTCGGTGTCTGAAGCCAGATATATGGCGCATTCACACCGCCGGACACGTTATATCCTGCAGATTTTAATCCTTCATAGATAACTTTTGCATTATTCATATAATATGCAACCTGTTCTTTTAACTGTGCTTTTCCTGCTTCAGAATACACTGCCTCTCCGGCTTTCTGAACAATATACGGCGCTCCATTATATTTCGTGCCATGACGTCTTGCCCACAGTGAATGAAGCATAACATCCCCAGCTTTCAAATCTTTCGGAATAACCGTTGCTCCCAGTCTCACACCGGTAAAGCCTGCATTTTTCGAAAAACTTCTAAGTTCGATTGCGCAGGTTCTTGCACCTTCACATTCATAAATTGTATGTGGTACATTTTCTTCGGAAATGTATGCTTCATAGGCAGCATCATAAATAATAACCGCACCTACTTTATTAGCATAATCAACCCATTCCTGGAGCTGGTCTTTTGTAATCGTAGAACCTGTCGGATTATTCGGGAAACAAAGATAAATAATATCCGGTGTCTCTTTCGGAAGTTCCGGTGCAAAATTTGTCTCTTTTGTACAAGGCATATAGATGACATTACTCCATGTCTCTGTCTTCGGATCATAAGTTCCGGTACGGCCTGCCATAACATTTGTGTCTACATATACAGGATATACAGGATCGCATACTGCGATTTTATTATCCTTTGCAAATATCTCCTGGATATTACCAGAATCACATTTTGCGCCATCAGAAATAAAGATTTCATCAGCTTTAATATCACACCCTCTATCCTGATAATCATTTTTCGCCATTGCACTTCTCAAAAATTCATATCCAAGATCCGGTGCATAGCCATGGAAAGTTTCCGCATGTGCCATCTCATCTACTGCACTGTGGAGGCTGTCAATAATGGCTGGTGCCAATGGCTGTGTCACATCACCAATTCCAAGGCGAATAATCTTTTTGTCCGGATTTGCCTCCGTAAATGCCGCTACTTTTTTTCCGATTGTGGAAAAAAGATAGCTTCCCGGTAATTTCAAATAATCCTCGTTTACTTTAAACATTTTTCTACACTCCTTTTTATTTCATATCTGTAATATCTATTTCACCGTCAAATACAACGGTTGCCGGTCCTGTCATATATACCAGATTTTCTTCTCTGTTCCATTCGATGTTAAGGTCTCCACCAAGAAGCTTTACAGTTAATGTTTCATCTGTAAATCCATTTAATATACTGGAGACTGCCACTGCACATGCCCCTGTTCCACAGGCAAGGGTTTCCCCCGAGCCTCTCTCCCATACCCGCATCTCTACAGTCTGACGATCGATCACCTTCGCAAATTCTGTGTTGATACGTTTCGGAAATCTCACATGGTTTTCAAACAATGGTCCTACTTTTTCAATATCAAGTCCTTTCACATCTTCAATATAAACAACCGTATGTGGATTTCCCATGGAAACCCCAGTCATATGATATTCTTTCCCATCAACAATAATCGGCTCGTTAATCACACTCTCTGCTTTCGCATCTTCCATCACAATAGGAATGCATTCCGGATCAAGCCCCGGTGTTCCCATATTCACCTTTACATATTTTACTTTGTTATCTTCAACAATCAAGTCCAGATATTTGATGCCACCAAGAGTTTCTACAGATATACGTGTTTTATCTGTCAATCCATAATCATACACATATTTCCCCACGCAGCGTATCCCATTGCCACACATCTCTCCCCGGGAACCATCCGCATTATACATTTCCATCTCAAAATCTGCTTTTTCAGACGGGTTAATCATAATCAGTCCGTCCGACCCTATTCCGAAATGTCTGTCACTCACAAATCTTGCCACAGCCGGCGGATTCTCAATCTTTTCCTGAAAACAGTTTACATAGACATAGTCATTTCCCAGACCATGCATTTTCGTAAATTTCATATACATTTCCTCCAAATCACATATTCCACAAACATACCATCTATTTTTCCCACTATGACATTACACTGAGTACCATCTCTGCTGTCTCTACCATGTTAGTACCGCTGTCCATGCTGCTTTTCTGGAGATATCTGTGTGCCTCCTCTTCAGACATATTATTACGCGCCATAAGAAGCTCTTTTGCCTGTTTGATCAACGCCTGCTGTTCAGGGTTACGATTTTTAAGCTCTTTCTTCCGCTTCTTTCTTCTACGATCTAACGTCTGAAGCATCATCTCCATAGTATTGATCAGATCATATGCCTTTAAGGGCATAGAAAGCCCCATAACCCCTTCCACTTCACCATTACTCCATTTATCCGGCGACGCAATCAGAAGCATCTCAAATTGTCTGGGCAAATATTCTCGAAGATCTGTATACATCATATCTTTTAACTTATAGCCGCATACAACAATTCCTTCATCCACAGAATCCGCATAATGCATTGCCTGCGCACCACTCGTACAGACCCCGGTAACATCTATGCCGCTTCTGACCAGTAAATTTCGGATATTGGCTGCGTTGTCCTTGTTGGGAAATACAACGATTATTCCAACCAATTTTCCACCTCCTGCTCTGCTTTTTTCTAATGTTGCAACAGAAAGTGTTTAAAATCTCTGCAAATACTTTGTAAGCTCCCACTCCGTAACCTGTAAGCCGTAATCCTCATACTCTTCTTTCTTTGCATTCAGATACTTTCTGGAAAGATCTTCCCCAAGAACACTCTGAATAAACTCATCTTTTTCAAACTCATGTGCCGCTTCACTGAGACTTCTCGGAAGTCTCTCGATGCCCGCAGCTTCTCTTTCTTCTGCTGTCATCTCATACAGATTGCACTCTACACTATCCGGCGGTAAAATCTTATTTTTTATTCCATCAATTCCTGCGGCAAGACACACAGCAAGTGCAAGATAAGGATTTGCTGCCGGGTCAGGGCTACGAAGTTCCACTCTTGCAGATCCCCCCTTTGAACTTGGAATACGAATCAAAGGAGTTCTGTTTTTTGCTGACCATGCAATATATACCGGTGCTTCATATCCCGGAATCAGACGTTTATAAGAATTAACGATCGGATTTGTGATAAAACTGATTGCCTTCATATGCTGCATAATCCCACCGATAAAATAGTATGCTTCTTTGCTGAGCCCATTTATATCATTCTCATCGTAGAAAATATTGACTCCCTCTTTGTGCAAAGACATATTAATATGCATTCCGGAGCCATTGATTCCGTACTTCGGCTTTGGCATGAATGTTGCATGAAGCCCATGCCTTTTCGCAATCGTCTTGGCGACCAGCTTAAAAGTCATAATATTATCAGCGGTAAACAGTGCCTCATCATATTCTATATCAATCTCATGCTGCGCAGGAGCTACCTCATGGTGAGAAGCTTCAATTCCACATCCCATATCTTCCATTGTAAGAACAATGTCCCGTCTAGCATTCTCTCCAAGGTCCAAAGGTCCGAGGTCAAAATATCCTGCTTTTTCATGAGAAATTGTTGTCGGAAGTCCGTCGTCATCTGTATGGAACAGGAAAAATTCACATTCCGGTCCTACCTGAAATTCATATCCCATCTCTGCCGCATCTGCCAGGACAGTCTTTAAAACATATCTTGGATCACTCTTAAAAACGCTTCCATCCGCCTGATGCACGTCACAGATCATACGCGCTACTTTTCCCTGCTGAGGTCTCCATGGGAAAATTTCAAAAGTATTCAGATCCGGGAACAAATACATATCCGACTCTTCAACTCTGGCAAATCCGTCAATAGAAGAACCGTCAAACATGATCTGATTATCAAGCGCTCTCTCAAGCTGACTTGTGGTGATAGCAATATTTTTCAAAGTCCCAAAAATATCTGTAAACTGAAGTCGAATAAATCCTACATCTTCCTCTTCTACCATTCTTAGAATATCTTCTCTCGTGTAATTATTCATTACGGTTCCTCCCAATTATCTCAAAATCTCTATTTCTCATAGATAAAAAAGGGCGCTCTCATACAAGGATGAGAACGCCTTTGTTCGCATGTACTGATTATAAATACAAAAAGGCACTTTGTCAACGGTGACAAAGTGCCAAAACTTCTTTATAATCTGCCCTAATCTTCGTCATCAATCCAGTCTTCTTCTAATTCATTATATACGTTTCCATTATTATTGCCGCAGCTGATACCCTTCTTAATCGGTGCAAGCATAAAACCTTTAATCACACCAAACATCACACAACATAAAATAACAAGAATCTTCTCCTCCACTGTCCATTCTCTGCGAAAGAAATCTTTTACTGACTCACATACATTTTTCAGGCAATCCAACATATCTTTTCCTCCTACTTATTTATAAAGTTACGCTTCATAATTCTCTTCTTACAGTATATCCGATTTTTCTATGAATGAAAAGGGATATTTCATATTGAAAAACCGAACGCACTCTGTTAAAATGAAAAGCACGAGACAAGACTAATAAATGTGAAATACAAACAAATAGGAAAGGTGAATTCAGTCATGGGAGTTGCAATACCTATAGAGACAAGTGCACGTCATATTCATGTATGCCGTGAAGATTTTGAAGTGTTATTCGGAGAGGACAAAGAATTAACCTTTAAGGCAGATTTAAGCCAGCCTGGTCAATATGTGTGCGAAGAGCGCTTAACAGTAAAAGGGCCTAAGGGAACTTTTGAAAACGTTGCTGTTCTTGGTCCATTTCGTAAAGAAACTCAAGTAGAAATTTCTGTAACAGACTGCCGTAAACTTGGCATTGAAGGCGTCATTCGCCAGTCAGGTGACACCAAAGACACTCCAGGCTGTACATTGGTCGGACCAGCTGGTGAACTCGAGCTTGACCACGGAGTCATCGTTGCAAAAAGACATATACATATGACCCCCGTACAGGCAATCCAAATGGGTGTAAAGGACAATGATAACGTATTTGTCATCACAAACAGTTTTGAACGCTCTCTTATTTTTGCCGATGTAATCGTACGTGTACATCCAAATTTTGCTTTGGCTATGCATGTTGATACTGATGAGGCAAATGCTTTTGCCGGAATGGAAAATCCAACTGGCGTCATTCTGAAACTGTTCAACGGACAAACTTACAGCCTCCAAAAATGGGCAGATGAACTTCAAAGTGGAATTAATCGATTATAAAAGGCAGGGTTAAAATTCCCTGCCTTATCTGTTCCTATGCAAATGTAATCACAGTTCCGGTCTTTCCTTCCAAAGCATCTATTGCTTTATCCAAATTGGTAATAATCGCCTTTTTATCTGGATATATACGTACAAATTTCATAGCTGCTTCTACTTTTGGCAGCATACTTCCCGGGGCAAACTGCTCTTCATCAATATACTTTGCAGCTTCTTTCAAACTCATATGTTCCAGATCCTGCTGATTTTCTTTTCCCCAATTGATCGCAACTTTTTCAACTTCCGTAAGGATAATAAATATATCTGCCTCTACCTGTTCTGCAAGAAGTTCGGCTGCGAAATCTTTATCAATAACAGCCGGTACTCCCTCCAGAGTCCCGTCTATTTTTTCGATTACCGGAATTCCACCGCCTCCACAGGATATAACAATTGAAGAGTCCCAAAGTCTTTTTATAGAGTCAATCTCAACAATTCGTCTGGGAATTGGCGAAGCCACTACTCTTCTCCATCCTCTTCCGGCATCTTCTTTCATGATATATCCCTTTTCTTCCATCAGCTTTTTTGCTTCTTCCTCGCTGTAAAAAGGTCCGATTGGTTTTCTGGGATTTTGAAATGCCGGATCTGTTTCTTCTACTACCATCTGTGTAGCTACAGTGAGCACCGGAATATTTTTATTCCGTTTATTAAGTGCATATTTTAATGCCTGTTGAATATGATATCCAATATATCCCTGACTCATTGCACCACAGACATCGAACGGCATGGCCGGTGTTACATCTTTCGCTGTCTCAGATGCAAGTAAAATACGACCAACCTGAGGTCCATTTCCGTGTACGATCGCTACCTCATATCCTTCGCTGCTGATATCCGCAATTCTTTCACACGTCTTCCTTATAGTTTTCAACTGATTTTCAGCCGTTGGCACACTGTTTTTGGGCTGCAAGGCATTCCCGCCTAAAGCAATTACTATTTTTTCCATATCCTTTTCTCCTGTCTCCATTATTAATGAAGCAAGATGCAACACAAGGTATTATTTCATTACGCCAAGTCCTTTCGCCACCAGTGTAATAAAATCCTGAACATTTGTAACCATAGTAGTTGCACATAAGCTTCCTCTGTCTAAAAGTTTGTTCACTACAAACTCATCTGCATCTACTGTATAAAGATATACCGGACGAACTGTTCCATCTTCCAATACCCGGAAAGATGGCGTCATATTTCCAGTTGCTATTGTATGCAGCATAGTTGCAAGACAAATCACTGTTGTTGCTCCCCGCACCTGTTCTCTCATCGCATCAGCGGCTTTATAGACATCCCCGATAACTTCCGGAAGTGGTCCATCATCACGGATTGAACCAGCCAAAACAATTGGGATATTATTTCTCACACAGCTGCAAATGATTCCATCATCCAGATCATAATCTTTAATAAACTGCGGAATCGAACCACTTCTTCTTACCTTATTACAGATATCCAAATGATTATAATGTCCGTTTGGCTGAGATTTCTGTGTATAAATATCCTGTCCAAGTGCAGTATGAAGTAATGCTCCTTCAAGATCATGAGTAGCAAGAGCGTTACCTGCCATCAGAGCCTGTCCGTATCCATTGTCAAGTAACGCAGACATTGCAGCTCTTGCATCTGAATCAAAGGCAAATGCCGGTCCCATAACCCATACAACTTTTCCGCCATGCTCTTTTTCGTATTTTAAAAGCTCAAATAATTTATCATAATCGCGGGCATAAGATGTCTCACGACTTCTTCCCTGACGAAAAACAAACTGATCATCTATTCCCTCAGTATTATCTTCAAATCCGTGACAATGCATATAGATGCCATCCTCACATTTTTCAGTTCTTCCAAGGATAACCTGATCACCTTTTTTAATATTTCTTGCTTCTACTACATCCAAACGGCCATTTTCACGCAGGATCACACAGGAATCCATACGGCTTTCCTCAGCAAGTCTCCACTCTCCATCAATTTTAAAATATTCAGGATACATAGATGTACTATGATAATTATCCGGTGCCACACCATCTTTTTCTGCTGCTTCATAAACTGCATTTGGTGCTTTCACGAATATCTCTTTTGTAAAATCCGGATGATGATATTTTGGCATTTCAAATGACATGATCTATTCCTCCTTGTAATCTCTTAGCAAAGTGTTGCATAGATAACTGCTTTAATAGTATGCATACGATTTTCAGCTTCATCAAATACAACGGACTGTTTTGACTCAAATACTTCGTCTGTCACTTCCATCTCAGGTATACCGAATTTTTCCGCAATCTGTGCTCCGATAACTGTCTTTGTATCATGGAAAGATGGCAGGCAATGCATAAAGATGGCCGTATCTTTTGCTTTCTTCATTACATCTGCATTTACCTGATATTTTTTAAGGAGATTGATTCTTGTCTCCCACACTTCATCCGGTTCTCCCATAGATACCCAAATATCTGTATAGATTACATCTGCATCCTTTGCTCCTTCTTCTACATCCTCAGTCAGTGTAACGGTACATCCATTCTCAGCAGCAATCTCTTTTGCTGTATTTACCAAAGATTCCTCCGGGAAAAGTTCCTTCGGTGCACAGGCAGTAAAATTCAGGCCCATTTTTGCGCAGGCAATCATAAGGGAATTGCCCATATTGTTTCTTGCATCACCAAAATATGTGAAATTTATTCCTTTTAATCTTCCGAAATTCTCTTCAATTGTCAGAAGGTCTGCTAACATCTGTGTCGGATGGAACTGATCAGTCAAACCATTCCAAACCGGTACTCCTGCATACTTTGCAAGCTCCTCTACCAATTCCTGACTGAATCCTCTGTATTCAATACCATCATACATTCTTCCAAGTACTCTTGCTGTATCAGCAATACTCTCTTTTTTCCCCATCTGGCTGCTTCCCGGATCAAGATATGTCACTCCCATTCCCAGATCCATTCCGGCTACTTCAAAAGAACATCTCGTTCTTGTAGATGTTTTTTCAAATAATAGTACAATATTCTTTCCTTCCAGATATTTATGTGGGATTCCCGCACGTTTCATGTTTTTAAAATTCTTTGCAAGATCCAGAAGATATCTGATTTCTTTGGATGAATAATCCAAAAGTTTTAAATAATTTCTTCCTCTGATATTTGTTGCCATAATGATCTCCTCTCTTTCGTTTCCAGACAAAAACGTCTCCGCATGATATATTTAAATCTTAAATTATTTCCATAAAAATCGTCGGACATTCGGTCAAAAAAAAACGGTATATTAAATGGATATTTTCGCACTTTTTGCGTGCAATAATCTTAAAATTTTCACTGGATTTTTACCTATATTTCAAATCAAAAAAGCATTTTAAATACAACATAATTTTCCAAAAAAGTCCGCATGATTTCTTTCTTGTAACTCACACATCAAAAAGTTATAATAATATCAGTGAAATATTGGAGGTTACACTCATGAATAAACTTATTCCAATCCAAAGTATCTATTGTTCCAAAGAGGACGAGACGAGACTGTGCAGCTTTGACATTGAAGTCGTCTCATCTCCCACCACGCCTCTGATCCATCCCATGTCAAGACTTTGGCTGGTGAATGAAGGAGAAGGTACTCTTCTTTTGAACGATAAAAAATATACTTTAAGAAAAGGGGCGCTTGTATCAGTACTTCCATGGCAGATCACTGATATCGTAGAAGTAAAATCACCTCTGCAGTTTTTTGTTACGGCATATTATTTTGATAATATCAATGAGATTATTAAAACATTTTATAATCCGGACAGTGTACACCTGTCTGTAATAGAATCTTTATCCAAAAATCCTGTAGTAATCTTTGATGAGCAAAATTACAGACAGATGCAGGAGTTATTTCTTCAGATCAGACAGGAACTGCGTGCACAGTCTGAGATCGACTCCTCTCATAAAGATAATTCTGCTAAAAAAGCTTTTGCAGAATCCCTCGGTCTAAGTAATCTCTATATTACAAATAAGCTAATTGAGATTTTAGTATCTTTCATCCGGACAGGACGTTCTCTTCCTGCAAGAGAACAGTCTGTTGAACCTAGTGAGATTTTTCAATTTCTATACTCTCACTTAAATGAAAAAATTACCCTTTCCATGCTGTCTCAGAAATTTTATATGAGTGAATCAGCCATCAGTTCTTATATTAAAAAGACAACCGGTCTCTCCTTTTTTGATCTCTTAAATGAAATGCGGGTTGGGAAGACCATCAACTATCTTCTTTATACTGACTTTACTTTGGAAGAGCTAGCCGAAATCCTTGGATTCGTAGACAGCGCACATATCAGTAAAGTATTTCTGGCGCGTATTGGTATGAAAGTCAATGATTTTCGAAAAACTTACCAGTCAATTGGAGACAAGTGCCGTATCAAAGACCGAAAGATCTACTATTCCATTGTCTCTTACATATATCGTAATTATGCAGAAAACCTGCAGCCAAAAACTGTAAGTGAACATTTTGGTATTTCAACCAAAGAACTGAATCGGATTTTACTCTTTCAGGTTGAAATGAATTTCAATGATTACTTGAATTATATCCGTGTCAATCGTGCATCTGAACTGTTGCTCACAACTGACAAAAGTATCCTTACTATTGCTCTGGAAGTCGGATATAATACAGATAAAACACTGTCACGAAATTTCATCCGTTTTCATTCAATGACCCCGGGGAATTTTCGTAAAACTGTAAAACTGCAAAAAACATCAATTTAAAATAACCCCTGCTTCTGATAATCTTAAATT
>JBJEMB010000189.1:0-1911 GCA_051879455.1 Lachnospiraceae bacterium | reverse complement strand
TATAGTCTTTTTCTTTTATGAAGAAGGTGACTGGATATTTTTTTTAACCTGCTTTTGTTTGCTGAGTTTCTGAATTTCTTTCATTTTTCTTTTTGTGATGAATTCATAGTCGGTTTCAAACCCACTGATTCTGTGTAATTCATCTGTCAGTTTTGTAGACTCATAAATAGGCATAAATCCCTGGCCCTGCACATCTGCAAACTCAAAGTTTTGGAGCGTATTCAGGATATCCTCGCAGGTATATTTCTTGTCCAGTGCCTTTTCCAACAACCGGTAAACTAACAGCGATAAGAAACAGATAAGAAAATGGGCGTTGATTCTTTCGCTTCGGTGAAGATAAACAGGTCTTGCTGTGAAATCCGTCTTCATGATCCGGAAGCATGCTTCTATCTGCCACCTGCCTTCGCTGATCTTCAGGATATCTCCGGGAGCGTCATCAAACAGATCGGTACATACTGCATAGAGACCGTCATATCTGGCTTCTTCCGCGATTTTTTCTTCATCAAGAAAGTATAGAACATCTGCAGCCTCCCCATTCTTGGTAACGGCTTGTTTGCCAATAAATCTGGCCGGATCATTTGGGTTCTTTCTCGTTTTTTTATGATTTCCTTCTTTGAGCATGGATGCTGCTCTTTCTACCTGCTTTTCTCTGATTTCCTTTTGGTAGGCAGCATATTTGGGAGAGTAAGTAATAAGCAAACGTTGTTCCAACTTTTTGGTGCTGTAAGGTTCTTCCTTATAGAATAGCTGATCATAATCCTTGTCTGTTAACTGATCAAGATCCACAAGCTTATGATCAGAGAGCCTGCGGAATCCCTTTCGGTTCAGCGCAAGTTCTTTGTATTCGCTGCTGAGTTTCTTAATGGACTGGGTAACGATATATGCCCGGTTGGCAGTATGGTTCAGCAGGCGGTTACTTTCAGAAGCAAGCCCGGAATCAGAGCAAAAGATAAACTGCCCGCAGCCAAAATCTTCGACCACTTTCTGTTCCAGAGGTTTTACAGACTTCTGCTCGTTTTGATTTCCTGGGAACAGGGAGAAAGCCAGCGGAATTCCATCGCCGTCTGTAAAAAGTCCCATTTGAATGATGGGATTGGGCCTGTGTTCTTTGCTTTTGCCGTATTTCTTATCCCCCTCTTCCTGTTCGATCTCAAAATAATAGTTGGTACAGTCGTAGTAGAGGATATGGTCATTCCTCTTTATGAGAAAGTTACTGTTTTTATAAACCTCCGACTGGATCAGGTCACTTTCTTCTGCCAAAACACTTAGTGCCCTGTAGACGTCATGGAGTTCGTATTCCGGTGGTTCCAGAAAGCCCTGTGCGGTTATAAAGGAAGAACGTTTACTGCCCGGATCCAGTATTCTGGTATAAATCAGATCAGACAGGATCGCATTCAGATCATACTTATAGTGATGCCGGTCACGAATTTTTCTGCATACACGGTTTAGTCCTAGCTGGTAATAGATGGCTTGCAGGAATAGATAACCGCCCTGGAATTTACGTTTCTCCCCGTGAGGAATTTTTCGGTTTGGATGAAACATAACCGGAAGACAGTGGTTTTCCTTCTCCTGTTCATACTTTTCGGTTTCAATACGAGCCTGTTCCTTTGCCCAATTCATAACATCTTCTCTTGTAGGGCCATGTTCTGCCAGTAATTCGTTTAAAGTCCCAAGCTTTCGGATGGTCCTTGAAGTGGACTTCCCATTGGCATCAATGTAGGACTGTTTAATGTAAAAAGACTCAGCATTTTTGGATTTTGATGTATTTACTTTCATAGTCATTTCACCCCTTCTCATTATATCATAAAAAGCCCAAAAAGCCTATATATAAAAACTAAAAATTTGACAAAAAAATATAGGCTTTATGCGGCCTATAGATACTTTTCTTGCTGTATGACTGTTAAACGCCCG
>JBJEMB010000188.1:0-10630 GCA_051879455.1 Lachnospiraceae bacterium | reverse complement strand
GCATGAATAATATAATTCACATCCTCTGTCACATTAAAACTCTGTGTCACATCATGAATGACAATCTCAACATCTTCCCTGTTTCTTACTTCCTCCGGAAGTTTTGACGGATTTCTGAGAACCGCTATTATCTTAATACCATATTCAAATCTATCATTAAGCATAGTAAGGGTCTGCAGCATATAGGTTCCAATCATGCCACTGGCACCTGTGATCAGTACCGTTTTTCCTTTCAATTTTTCCCAGGTAATATTCTCTTCGATAATTTCTTCCAAATCTTCTCTCAACACTCTGTTCATGGTTCATCCTCCACATTTTTTATTTTTTCATAAGATTGAACACAAAATCAACAATATTCTTTGTCGCATGTTCGGTAGGTACTACGTATTTATCCGCAAATGCTGAGAGCTTTTCCATGTCATAGCTCTCATTTTCAATTGTCTTCACTATCTCCACAGGATCCTTAGAGATCAATCCCGGAAGTTCATTGTAATAATCGACCGCAAGTCCCCGCCCATCCGTGTACATATCCATATCAAAATTATAGAAATAAAGGGGAATTTTTCTCACTGCTGCCTCATATACAATACAGGAATAATCACTGATTACATAATCTGCCACAAATAACATTTCAAAACTATCAAATTCTTTTGCCTGAATGACCTTTTCGTCCACAATTGCTTTAGACAAAGGATGAATCTTTACAACAAATTGATATTTATCATAATCTACCGCTTCCGCCAGTCTCTTAAGTGCATTTTCAAATTCCTCTTCGTGTTTTCGAAATGTGGGAACATATAAAATTACCGACTTCTCTTTTAACTGCGGATAGACCTCATAAATCTTTTTTCTTACTTTTACCGCATACTTTTCACTGTTCAAAAGATCAAGCCTTGGAAGCGGCATTGTCACTATCTTTCCTATATCACAATTAAACCCTTTTGCAAGATGATCCTTATATGCATCAGAACTTGCAAAAATATAATCATAATTTCTATGCATCTTCATAGCATATGCCAGATCACTTTTACTTCCTTCTTCTGTATCCAGAGAAGTATAGCCAAACTTTTTCATTGTCCCCATGGAATGCCACATCTGAATTACTTTCAGACTCTTCTTATGATTCAGAATACTAATTACCATACAATAGCTATCTAGAATCACTATTTTTGACGTCGCAATGTGAATCATCTGAACAAACATATGAAAAGCATATTTTATTTTATCAGACGCTTTAGACGCAACGCCTCCATCCAGTGTATGACAAAGAAATACTACTTCCGTTCCCTTACCCCTGGACTCAATTTCTCGTCTGATCATCCGAAATTCCACAGACGGCTCGTTGCTCTGGCGACTGATCATTGTCACTTTGTTTTTTACAGGGAGAAGTTTTACAAATGTATACACTATATTCAAACAAATGATGCCTATTTTCACAATCGCAAGCTTAATTTTCGTCATCTTTTTTCTCTTCCCATTTTATAAATTTGTACGGACAATGTTTATTCTTTTGCCCAAATGCTTCTGTGCTGTCTTTTTTTAACAATACAATCACTGTCTGAAAAATGAGTTGGATATCTTTTAAAATACTGAACTGTTCAATATACATCATATCCATAACGAGTTTATCTTTTGGTGTTGTATTATATTTTCCTGTAATCTGAGCATACCCGGTTAATCCTGCCTTCATACGGAGCCTGTATTTGAATTCCGGAAGTTCCTCTGTATACTCCTCCACATTTTTAAGCATCTCCGGTCGCGGTCCCACAAGTGTCATATCACCTTTCAACACATTTAAAAGCTGCGGGAGTTCATCAATTCTTGTTCTCCTGAGAAACTTCCCTGTCTTTGTAATCCGGTCATCATCTTTCGTTACAGAATGATTGTCATCATTCGGCTTCATCGTGCGAAGCTTATATACCTCAAACTGTTTTCCATGAATAGTTGCTCTTTTTTGCTTAAACATAACCGGACCACCGTCCTCCAACTTAATTGCCACCATTGCACACAGCCAAATTGGCATGGAAAGAATGCCGAGAATCAGCGAAACCGAAATATCCATCAGCCTTTTTACAATTCTCTGTTCCATTGTGAGTGCTTTTACATTTCTGTTAAACAGATACACATCATCCAATACGTACTGCTTTGCATTCAGTTCCATAATATCTTCTATCTCTGGATTAAAGTATACATTTACCTTGTACCTGTAACACCATCTCATAATATCTGTTCTTGCTTCCACTGGCACATCATATACAAAGACAGTCTGAGCAGTTTTAATATGATCTTTAATTTCTTTGCTTCTATAATCCAAAACAGAAGATACCTGATACTGTTTTTTAAATCTTTGCATGGCAAACACAATCTCATCCAGACTTTTCTGAGATGAGGTAATCACACAGCATTTTTCCGGCTCATGAATCAAAAAGAACAGCCAGTTTCCAAAATAGGCAAAAAATATAATAATGAGCACTTGCACAACAAAAGCCACACCCAGAAGCCCAAGGCTTAAAAACCTGAAACCATAAACATTTGGCTGATTTGTTCTCATAATCATAAGCTGGAAGTATGTGATAACATCTGTACATGCCACTGCCAGTGCCAATGAATAAATAATCGGCTTACTTTTTCTTCGTCCCACATCATATTTTCCATACACAGACAAAAACAAAAGACCTACCACAGCAAATGTGGAAACTGTAATACCAAGAGTTCTTGATAATCTTGTAAGACCGACGCTCTCTCTTCCCATTACAATTAGAAATGCAAACATCAATGATATATAAAAAATAAATTTTATAAACAACCACATGGTTGTCTCGAATTTATACAAATGTTTTTTCATAATCCCTCCAGGACATACTTATAGTTATAACTTCCAATATTATAAACGAATATCCCTCTTATTTCAAGCAATAAGAGGGATACTGTCAATTTCTGTCACTTAATTTTTCTTAACTTCACGTTATTATATATTTTTAGACACAATACACAAAACCTTATTTTTTGATTCCTTTCATTCCTGTCTTGTCGTAAGAGCTTTTGTAGATTCCACTTCGCGCTCTCACAGTATAATAATAAGTCACTCCCTTTTCCGCCGTTTTATCACTGTACGATAATGTATTACCACCTTTAACTTCAGCAATTTTAGAGTAATTTCCACCCTTCTCTTTTCTGAGGATCTCATAACTCACAGTACTTTTCACCTTTTTCCAGCTCACTTTTATACCAGACGATGTCGACTTAGCAGAAACCAACTCAGGAGTTCTAAGTCTTCTGATTGTAAGTCCTGTTTTATCATAACTACTCTTTTTGCTACCTGAAAATGCACGCACTGTATATACATATTTTTTTCCGGCCTTCATCGTTTTATCAGTATATTTTACTGTTGAACCTGAAGAAATCTTTTTAATACTTTTCCATGTACCTTCCGGTGTCTTCCGATAAATATAATAGCCTTTCGCTCCGGATACTTTTTCCCATTTGATTACAACTCCAGATTTACTGTTCGATGCAGACACAAGCTTTGGTTTTGAAAGAGATGTGCTCGACGAAGTCACTGTAATTCCAATAGCATCCATTCTCTTTCCGGAACTGGTAACAGCAAATATATCACAACTGCCGCTTTTCACTCCTGTAATCTTACCGGAAGAAGAAACTTTTGCAACTGCCGGATTACTGGTTTCATAATAAATCTTTTCACCATTCCCAGAACAAGTAACACTTAATTGTTTTGTTCCTCCGACTTTCACCTTACTGTCAGTATTCATGTCAATATATCGAGCCGAAATATAACCTGACTTTGAACCATAGGTCACTTTATACCAGTATGGATTTTTTTCCTGACTTGAAACCGACACCGACATATCTGTATAAACCGCACCCGACACTGTGACTGTCTTTCCTTTTGGAACAGTCCCAAGTGACGTTGTACTGCTTGACGCTCCTTTACGCAGCGTTATATCACTGGTAGTTTTTGCTGTTTTCACTGTTTTTTTGATGCTTATTGTACTACTCTGTGACGGCATATTCTTATACACTGGAATATAAAACACATAAGCATCTTCCAATATTCCCATACTTTTATAGGAATTGTATGTCGTCTTTGCTTCAGATGCTGCTGCCGTCAGATTTTGCATATATTGATGTTGATAATACGGAGACACTGCGGTATTAAATCTCTGATAATATACAGTATTTTGTCCTTTGGCTATATAAGACTTTGCTAAAAACTCTGCACCGCCATTAATGGAAAGCACCGGAGATGTCCAGGGTCTTCCATAAGTTTTGGAATTACTGCTCCCACCCATTGCATAATAAAGCCCATTCGCTATTGCGCTTCCCTGACTGCTGGAATAAGCACCAATATTATAAAAATTATAATAACCTCTATAAGATTTCCCATTATACGAATAGTTCCCGGAAATGCTTCCATTTGAAAGCTTTGCGCCTGTTTCCTGACGTATTTTAGCTGCAAGGAACAGGGGACTGACTTTATTTGTACCGCCCGCTGCAAAAATCGCCTCATCATATGTCATATTCGTATCCACTGTATTACCGGCTGTACTGATATATGATATCTTTTTATCGTATAAATCTGTCCCTTTTAAGATATTTTGTACTCCTTGTATCTTATGATATGAGGAATTATAGTTTAACGCCTCAAACATAAATATATAATTATCTGTCAGAAAATTTCTTGGATCTACATAATACGCTACCGCAGGTTTACTTGCAGATACCCATGTGGAACCATCTTTCGCAATATATTTTCCTTTCGACACACTATAATCAGTACTTGCTTTACTCAGTAAAAGATCATAAGCACTGTTTGGAAGAAGACTTCGATTCGTCCCAGAAGAAGAACCAGAAACACTTTCTTCTTTCACAATATCATTCCACTCCAAAGTACTATTCACTTCCACAAATATCCAGTTCGGATGTTTTTCATGTAATTGTTTTAAATAAATCTGATATGATTCAGGAAATTTTGCAAACTCTTCTTCATAAGTCCCTACTGCATATGTATTTATCTGGCTCAGCCACTTCTGATATTCTTCATAAAGTACCTGTGTACGGTCATCCATCTCCCCTGACTCTTCTGAAAGGATCTCACCATCCTGCTCTATTTGATTTTCCAGACTTTCTTCATCTGCTGCATGAACATTTAATGCAAGAACCATACTTCCAATCAATATCCCCGCAAAAATTCTTTTTATCCACTGTATTTTCATTATCTATTCTCCCCTAATATTTAAAATACTACCTATTAATATAATGTCTCTGGATACATGCCACTGCTGATAAGCGAACGAATCTCCTCCACAACAGTATCTTTGTCTTCCTTATAAGTAACACCAAACCAGTTATCACTTGATGAAAGAACATGAACATTTGCTTCTCCTTCTCGAAGCATCTGCCCGATAATTTGAGGCAAAAGATACTCTTTCTTAATATCCTCTTCTTCTAATTCTTTTAAAAACTGTACAAACCCTTCTTCCAAAACATCAAAAAAATCTATCGGCAATCCCCACATATTCATAGAAACCGGAGAATCTAAAGGAAGAATAACTTTTTTCCCTTCACGTACTGCTGTAGCATATCCATCTTTTTCCTCAATTTCATACGTTTCTTCGATATTTTTAAGCATGTGATTTTCGCCAACTTCACAGATACCTCTTGTCACCGTACCATTTTTACTTAGAGTATTTTTTAACACAAAACCAACCATACACATATCCATAGATTTGGAAAGTAACATATCTTTATTGGACATACTTGTAAGATATTCATATGCTTTATGATATGCTTCTTTCCCATAATAATCATCTGCATTGATAACAAGAAATGGTTCATTCACCACATCTTTACATGCAAGTATTGCCTGTCCGGTTCCCCACGGTTTTTTACGATTTAAAAGTTTCGTCTCAAACTCTTCCGGAATATCATCTAATTCTTGATAAGCATAGACAACATTCACAATTTTTTCAATTCTATTGCCAATAATATCTTTGAAATCCTTTTCGAGACTCTTTCTAATAACAAATACTACCTTATTAAACCCCGCTTCCATAGCATCATATATAGAATAATCCATAATAATCTCTCCATTCGGACCTACAGATTCCAGTTGCTTAATCCCGCCGCCAAATCTGCTTCCTATTCCAGCTGCCATGATAACTAAAGTTGCATCCTTCATTTTATAAACCCCTCATTTCTACTACGGTAACCCTTAGTTCTTTCTTTCATTTTACTTTATCTATTAGAATTTGTCTATCAGATTATCGTCCGAAAGTCTTCTCTATCTTTTCCCGAATCTCATTCACGGAATCTTCATATGGAACGGTAACATACAACGGCGCCCCGCTATATGAGAAACAATATTGTTTTCCAGAATCGTCACCTTCTGCAGCGATAGACTCAATTTCCCATCCCGTCATCTCGCTAATCTGCATGCGGATCAGAGATTTTATCTGCGCCTCTGATAAATTCGTTTCCGCATTCCCTGCAACACTGTTAATCATACTGTTTGCGCGGAATAAAACCAAAGGCGACATAGCTTTCTTAATCATTGCAGTAAGAAGTGCCTGCTGATTCTTCCCACGTTGATTGTCACCGGTAGCTAATGCTTTTCTCTCTCGTACAAATGCCAGAGCCTGTTTCCCATTAAAATGATTTGTTCCTTCTTTTACATCAACTACCTCCCCTGCCGCTTTACTTGTTGTAAATGCAAACTCTGACTCAACATCAACGCCACCCATCACATCTACAATCTCTTCGACAGATGTAAAATTAACACGGATATAAAATGGGATCTCTGTATCATATAGATTCTCAAGTGTAGCCATAGATGTCTTTACTCCATAAGTACCAGCGTGAGTCAATTTGTCCCGCTGATCACCTGAAACTCCCGGAATAGTCACATAATAATCTCTCGGTGTCGTTGTCAGCAAAATCTTATGTGTATTTGGATTAACTGTAGCGATAAGATTCACATCGCTTCTACTCTCTTGTGTAATATTTCCATATACATCGATCCCACTGATGTATATGTTAAACGCCTGATTTGTTACTGACATCGCATGTTCTTGAGTATAATCACCACTTTCTTCACCAATTGCAATTTTGTCTAAAGCTGCATTTACCTTCATCCCATAGAATCCAACAGCAAATAAAAACGCGCTGAGTAATACAGAAATCACTTTACCAGATCCACGTCTTTTTCTGCTCGTACATGCTCTCTTTTGTCGAAACTTTATAAATATCAGTAGTAATAATAGCAAAACTGCCACAACTATCATATATATCTTTGGCAAAATATCCAGGACAAGCATTGATGTCATAAAAAATAGAGATGCTAAAAGTTGTACTGTCCATAAAAAATGATTTATAAAACCTATTTTTTTTGTTTTTCTACGCTTTCTTTTCACCTGATGTTCTCTATTCTGGTGAGATTTAATATATTTTAACTGATCACGATACTCCATTTTCTTCTCCTGCTTTTAATTCAAACACAAACCAATGTTCAATTGCGCTATAGTACAAAGAATGGCCTATGTTCACACACAAGCCATTTCCATCTTTTTATTCTATTCGCCAAGTCCATTCTCCACTGCTTCAAGCATGGCATCTAAAGCTTCTTCTTCTCCATCTCCATCACAGATAATAACAATTTCATCACCCGTTTTTATACATGCCCCTAAAACACCAAGAACACTCTTGGCATTCACAATATTATTATCAAATTCGAACATCACTTTACATCCGAATCTGTTTGCCGTATTACAGAATATGCCCGCTGGTCTTAAATGAAGTCCGGTAGGGTTATGAATTTTTATTTTTTGACTGACCATGCTTTCCCATCCTATTCTCTTTTACTCAGCACTACTTTTACGCTTACTTCTTTTTCCAATGCGCAGTTATCAGGGAGTTTTACTTTCACAGGAATACTGTAAGTCCCCTCGTTCTTATATTTTTCCAGATCAATACTGATTGCCTGATCCAATTCAAGATTATCCAGCGTATCCTTTGGTCCTCTCACCTGCAACTCCAACATATCTGCTGTTGCATAATTCATCGTTAAATCCTCCGACAGATTATTAACGATTATTGAGCCAACTGTCACATCATAAGACTTTGTTCCATCCTTCGCAATAGAAATAGTCACTACTACAAGCCCCGCATTTTCATCTGCCAATTGTACACCTTCTGGGAGATATTCCGATATATTAATAACTTTTTCTGTCTTTTCAGTTATACCCGACACCTTCAATGCTTCTGCCGGAATAGAAATTGTTTTCAGTGTACCAATATCACTATAATCGCCTGAAATCTGCACCGATTGAGGCTCAAAAGTAATTCCAGTAAATTCATATCCTTTTTCAGGCCAGATCATAGAAGTATCAAATTCTAATGCCACACTCTTTGTACGTAATAATTGTACCCGTACACCAACACCTTCTGTTCCAAGATTGTTGGAAAGCAGATTTTGATCAATTACATTATTATTAGAATCATATAATACTAACTCTGATTCCAAAACAGCATTCTTTGACAAACCAGATACACTTACAGATGCTTCAACTCTACTGATTTCATTGATAACTGACTCTGGTCCCCTGATAGACACTTTTTCAGGTATTGCCTCAATCTCACCCAGCACATAACCATCCCGGACAGTTCCGGTTGTTGTTGGAACAATAGGAAATCTCTTTGTTTCTTCATCTTCTAATTTAATCTGCAAATTCCTCGGCATAGCCTGTGCACTGTCATATCTGCCCTCATAGCCATTAATAGTTATGTCAATGGGAATCTGTGTATTTAATGTCAGTTCTTTCATATCTGCAACTGCCACTATATCTTCATTCTTTATTTTATTTAATGTCTTTCGCTTTGCAGTAACTGTAACATCAACTGCCTGTGTATTATCTACAATCTGGTAAGTCTGAGGCTGTTGAGAGTTTGCCAGGACTTCCTCATTTATCACGGACACAGGAATATCGGTAAATGTTTTATGTGTCACAGGGTCATCGATATTTACTACTAACAACCACATCATAAAAGCCACAAAAAAAGCCAATACCTTAAGACCCCAGTTATTCATCAGTCTTTTTCTCATGCTTTAATCTTCCTTTCCATAAAGCTGTCAGTTTTCCTGTCTCAATTTTTCTATTCTGAACATATTCTAAGCGTTTCCTCAACTCTTCTCTGGTAACATCTCTACTAAGCTGTCCTCCCTGAGCAATAGACACTGCTCCTGTTTCTTCCGAAACGACAATAATTAACGCATCACTAACTTCACTCATACCAACCGCAGCTCTGTGTCTGGTTCCAAGTTCTTTACTCAATCCCATATTATCAGAAAGAGGCAGATAACAGGTTGCTGATACGATCCGGTCTTTACGTATGATAATTGCCCCATCATGCAACGGTGTATTGTGTTCAAATATATTCATTAATACCTGCATAGAAACAAGACAATCCATGTGAATTCCGGTGCTTTCATATTCGGTAAGATGAATTGCCTGTTCAACAACCATTAGCGCTCCGGTTTTTACTCGCCCCATATTAAATGAAGCATCAATAATACTCTGCATAGTTTCTTCGCTGAATCTTTCCTTTTCCCTTCCGGATTCAAAAGGTACAACAGACGTTAAAAACTTTTTTTCTCCCAGCTTTTCCAACGCTCTTCTAAGTTCCGGCTGAAACACAACAACAGCAGCTGTTGCCATAACTGTCACTGCATTTTTTGCAATATACAATATTGTATGCATCTGAAAAATCGCGGCAAGAAGAATGAAAACAGCTAATACAAGAATGCCCTTAAGTAACATCCAGGCTTTTGTATTTTTAATCCATATAATCACCTGATAGATCAGGAAAGTCAGAATCATCACTTCCAAAATATCTGTAACATGAATTTCAGGAAAATAGAGTCCTACTGCATATTTCCCTAAAATTTGTGATATTCTCTGTTCCATTCTCTCACCTCCTTCAATGATATTCCCTCGCGCTCAGCTTATCTGCGCATATTTTCCTTCATACTTTTTTTCAACAATTCTTCGTCAATATTATCCATCTTTCTTCTTGCTTTTGCACTTCTTTTCACTCTCTGCCCAGTTAAATCATGCCTTTCAGGATTTCTTCTCTCATGATGATTCTTCTCAATATGCTCATTTTTTTCTCTCTTTGCTCGTGCCGAATCTGTATCCATAATTTCAGTCTCACGATGACTATTTATTCTCTTCACTGTTTTTTCAGGTCTTGCAACTGTAAGCTTTGGAACTGCTTTTACATAATAATAATATTCATCATCTTCATACTGCAAACTCTCACTTCGGGAGTAGTCAACAGAGAAAAAGAAAAGTTCCAGTAGAAGTCCCACCGCAACCGCAAGAACACTTCCTATAACCAGAGCCACATAAGATGTATGAATACCCAACGCAATGTCTCCTGCTGCATTTAATACTACATTAATAACTGCTCCGACCGCTATAGCAATCTTCCATGCATGATTCATAGATTGTCTTTTAAGAGTGTATATTACAAGAAACGCAATCATAAATGTAACAATTGCTATCCACATTTCTTTGTTCTGAAACACCTGCTTGATATAGGTAGATATCTGTTC
>JBJEMB010000187.1:0-10653 GCA_051879455.1 Lachnospiraceae bacterium | reverse complement strand
TAATTCTAAAAGCGAGGATTTTTTATGGATAATCTTCTTTTTTCTGTTTTCCCAAATGAAAATTTTGTTGACCTGGGACTTTATCAATATGGTTGGGAGCAATGCGCTCCTTCCCATTCTTTCGGCCCTGCCGCGAGAAACCATTATCTGTTTCACTATGTTATTTCCGGAACCGGAAAACTTATGGCAGACAATTCTTCCGGACAGACTGTCGAGTATCAGATTAAGAGTGGTCAGGGCTTTATGCTGTTTCCTCACCAGATTAATACATATATCGCAGACTCTGTTCTTCCCTGGGAATATGTCTGGATCGAGTTCGATGGCCTCCGTGCAAAAGAAGCTGTCGAAATTGCCGGACTGAGCCGTGATGCTCCGGTCTATCGTGCTAGTTCAAAAGATCTGAGAAATGAGATGATGAATGAAATGCTCTATATAGTGAAGCATTCCTCAGATTCTCCCTTTCATCTGATAGGGCATCTGTATCTTTTTATTGATTATTTCACCCGGTCAATTTCATCTGTTCGAATGAAACAAAGTGGAAAACTGAGAGATTTTTACATCAAAGAAGCATTAAGCTATATTGAACAGAACTTTCAAAATGATATTACCGTAGAAGATATTGCCGCTTTTTGTGGTTTAAACCGAAGTTATTTCGGAAAAATCTTTCATGATACTCTTGAAAAATCTCCTCAGGAATTTTTGATCAATTACCGCATGACGAAAGCTGCCGAACTGTTAAAACTCACTACCCTGTCCATCGCCGACATCGGAAATGCTGTAGGATATCCAAATCAGCTTCATTTCTCACGCGCATTTAAAAATGTATATGGCATGTCGCCAAGAAACTGGCGGAATGAAAATCGCCTGGTATAAAATTTTATCACAAAAATGGGATACTACACATTTTCCTCGTGCAGTATCCCATTACGGATCACCGATTATTCTATTCATTTCTTTCTTATCCTTCTATGATTTTCACATTTTATAAAGTTCTAAAACTGTTGTAATACTCTTCCAGAAAAGTCCTTATTTTTCTCATTCTCATCTTCATAAATCATTCCTCCTTCATACACATCTATTTGTTTTTTAGAGGTCCGGCCTGACTTCCTTTTCTTGATTATAATTTAACATATTGACCCAATATTGTAAAATATATATAATGAATGCATAGCAATACTTTTTAGGTATGATAATGAAAGGATGATTCTCATGGAAATTCGTCATATACGATATTTTCTTGCTGTTTCTGAGGAACTTAATTTTACAAGAGCCGCAGAAAAACTCTGTATCGCCCAGCCACCATTAAGTCGTCAGATACAGGATCTTGAAGCAGAGCTGGGTGCAAAATTATTTATTCGGAAACCTCATGCCCTGCAACTCACCGAAGAGGGAATATTATTTAAACAGTATGCTTCTCAGATATTGAACCTGGTCACTCAGTCCACTGAAGATATCCGGGAAATAAAAAACGGCCTTCGTGGCACGTTATATCTTGCTTCTGTCGAAGGTCACGGTCCGAGACTATTCTCGGAATGGATTGCAGGTTTTAACCGATTATATCCTCATGTCCAGTATAACCTCTGGAACGGTAATTCTGATGATGTAGTAAACAGAGTTATGAAAGGGCTCTGTGAACTGGCCATCATAATGGAACCTCACAATGCTGAAGGAGTGGAATCCCTCCTTGTCTATGAGGAACCATGGATTGCCATGATTCCCCATAGTCATCCCCTTGCTCAAAAAGAGTCTAAAAACCTGGATATTGATGAATTGATACCATATGATCTCATTATCCCCTCCCGTGCATCCAGACTGGAAGAAATTAACGGATGGTTTAGTGACACGAAAAAAACTCCTGTCATTCGATGCCGCATGGCACATATGTTAAATGCCTATGAATTAGTCCGACAAAATGTGGGAATTGCCATATATCCCGCATCTGCTGCAGACATTGCCAGAGAAGATGTCTGTATTAAAACAATTACCAGACCATCTGTTACCGCTTCTTATGTGCTGATCTGGAATAAGACTCATCACCTTTCCCATGTAGCACAGGAATTCATTGCATTTGTGAAATCTACAATGAAGTGATTTTTTATACAATTTCTTCCGGGCGTATTCCCTGCTTTTTTAGTTTTAAATACACAATCTCCCGGAAGAGCGCATAGAGTACGGATACAATTGGGATAAAAATCAGCATTCCGACTACTCCCATCAGTCTTCCGCCAATACTGACTGCTGCCAATACCCATATAGACGGAAGTCCTACTGAATTTCCTACTACATGTGGATAGATGAGATTTCCTTCAATCTGCTGCAATACAAGAAACATGATAATGAAAATCAGCGCTTTTACTGGGTTTACCATAAAGATCAAAAACGCTCCCACGAAGCATCCGATAAATGCACCAAATACTGGTATCAATGCCGTAAAAGCTATCAGAATTCCGATCAATAACGCATATGGCAGTTTTAAAATAGTCATTGTAACGACAAACATACTTCCGAGTATGATTGCTTCCACACACTGACCGGTAAGAAAATGGGAAAAAGTCCGATAAGTCAGAGACAGTACCTCCAGTACAGCCTCCGCTCTTCCTTTTCGAACAAACGCAAACAATACTTTTTTTGCCTGAAGTTTCAGTTTTTCCTTTTGCATTAAAATGTAAATCGAAAAAGCAAACGCTATAAAAAATGTCGCAACTCCGTTCACAATACTTCTGGCGGCGGTAATTGTGGAATCCAGAACACTTCCGGCCCCGTTTTTAAAAAAATTGAGACCTGTATTCATAATCTTATTCCAGTCAAATTCCAGATGATTTACAAAATCCATAATTTCTTTATTATTATGTGACAGAGTCGCTGCCATGCTCTGAACCTGAGGAATAAACTGCTGTATACTATTTCCCAATCTCGTAAATGTATTTCCCAACTGTGGAATCATTACAAACATAATGATCACTAACACACTTACAACCAAAAGAAGAACTAGCAGCATACTTACAGGTCTGGCAATCTTTTTTAAAGCTTTCTTATCCTCAATCTTATCCTCCGGAAAAAGATGTCTCTGTATAAAATTCATCGGAACATTTAAAATAAATGCAATCGCACCTCCAAGGATAAATGGAAAAATCACACCCCATATAAAAGATAAGACTTTGAGAGAGACCTCATATTTCCAGAGGCATACAATAATTACTGCTGTAAACAAAATCAATCCGCGAAGTTTTCTTATATTTTCTTTTGTCAGCTCCATATAAACCTCCTGAAAAGTAAATTTATTTTGTCTCAATAAAAAATCTGATTAATTTTATTAGCTGCACAATTAACAGAGTTAAAAAAGCAAGACCATATACAATAAACAACTGTTTTATATTTAAAACTGTTACTTTGAAAATGCCTTGCAGCGCCGGAATCATCATAACACCTGTAATCAAAACTGCTCCAAGGATAAAGGCTCCAATAAGATAAATATTATTTAAAAATTTCTTCGTAAAAAGTACAGGTTCTTTATCCTTACAATTAAATCCATGGAATAAGCGTCCAAGACAAAGTGTCCCAAAAGCCATCGTACTTGCAAGTCGTACGTCACCGCTGCGATATCCAATAAAAAATGCGATCATTGAAAGAACACCTATTACCAAACCCTCTATCCCTATATCAGCCAGATATCGCTTTGTCAAAATAGATTCTCCCGCCGATCTTGGTTTTTCTTTCATCACATTTGAATTATGTGGTTCAAGTCCAAGTGCAATTGCAGGAAGACTGTCTGTAAGCAGATTAATGAAAAGCAGATGTACCGGAGCAAATGGAACCGGAAGTCCTGCAATTGCTGCATAAAGTACTGCTAAGATGGCTCCGAAATTTCCAGACAGTAAAAACTGAATGGAATTTTTTATGTTTTGATATATATTTCTTCCATTCTCTACAGCTTTGATGATGGTAGCAAAATTATCATCTGTAAGTACCATTGCGGCAGCATCTTTTGAAACTTCACTGCCGGTAATTCCCATTGCAACACCAATATCCGCCTGTTTGAGGGCCGGTGCATCATTGACTCCGTCTCCTGTCATTGCAACAATATTTCCTTTTTCCTGCCAGGCGCGCACAATACGAATCTTATGTTCCGGTGACACTCTGGCATAAACAGAGACATTCTCTACAAAATCCTTTAGTTCCTCATCTGACATATCATCAATGACTGCACCTTCACATGCCTCTGATTCATCTCTCAAAATACCGATACGTTTAGCGATTGCTGCTGCTGTAATTTTATGATCCCCTGTTATCATGACGGGTTTGATACCTGCGCGGATACACTCTTCAACTGCTGCTTTCGATTCCTCACGCGGCGGATCCATCATCGCTATCAGTCCCAGGAAAATAAGCTCCTGTTCTTCTATTTCCTCTTCTTCTGTGATTTCTTTATATGCAAAAGCAAGCACCCTGAGACCTTTTTTAGAAAAATCCATATTTTGTTTTTCAATCTCTGAGCAGTCATCTTTCGAAATTTCTCTTACAATTCCATTTTTCTTAATATAACTTATTCTATCCAAAAGGACATCAACAGCTCCTTTTGTTACTACAATATATCTTCCATCACATTCATGACAGGTAGACATTAACTTCCTGTCACTGTCAAACGGAATCTCTCTGACTCTTGGATAAACCTTCCTCATTTCTTCCGAACAGACATTAAAGCGATTTCCAAGATCAATCAAAGCCGTTTCTGTCGGATCTCCGATATTTTGATCCTCTTTTACAGATGCGTCATTACACAAAATACTTTCAATGAGAAGGTTCTTTTGATTACCATTTTCCAGATCAATATCAGTTGCCGGAATCTCTTTTCCATCCGTATAATAATATTCTACCGTCATTTTATTCTGAGTAAGTGTTCCCGTCTTATCAGAACAGATTACCGACACACTTCCTAAACCTTCTACCGCCTGAAGCTTTCGTATAATTGCATGTTCTTTTGCCATCTTCTGGGTTCCAAATGAAAGGACAATTGTAACAATAGAACTTAACGCTTCAGGAATAGCAGCAACTGCAAGAGCTACGGCAAATAAAAATGCATCAACAACTTCTCCACCTTTTAAAACATTCACTAGAAAAATGACACCGCAAAAAATTAAAATAATGATAGAAAGTTTTTTTCCAAAATCATCAAGATTTTTTTGAAGCGGTGTTCTCTTATCTTCCGCCTGATTTAAGAGCCCCGCTATCTTTCCTACTTCCGTAGACATCCCTGTTTTTTCTACTTCATAGACCGCTCTTCCATAAGTTGCAAAACACCCTGAAAATACACGATTTGTCTGATCCCCAAGCGCAGCATTCATTGGAACTTCTTCCAGAGATTTATTTACCGGGATACTCTCACCTGTTAATGCACTTTCATCGACCTTTAGACTGTTACATTCCAAAAGCTTCCCATCAGCCGGGATATAATCTCCGGATTCTATAACTACTTCATCACCAATCGTCACCTCTCTTGCCGGAATCTGCATCAATTCTCCATCTCTTACAACCTTTGCCTCCGGTGCCGAAAGCTTTTTAAGACTACTTAAAGATTGCTCTGCCTTTACCGTCTGTACGGTTCCAAGAATTGCATTCATGGTAATTACAACAAAGATAACGATGGCACTTTCCATCTCTCCGAGTAAACCTGAGACAATTGCAGAAACAATAAGGATAACTACAAGAAAATCCTTAAACTGCTCCAAAAAAATCTGAAAAATGCTTTTCTTTTTTCCTTCAACTAATTCGTTATAACCATATTTTTTTAAATTTTCCGCTGCCTGTTCTTTCGTCAGCATAATCATTTCCTCACTTTCCTGCAATAAGTTCTCTTTTTATATCTTTCCCAATTCTAAAAAAGGAAAACAAAAAAGAGACCCCTATTGCATATTTTTACTATGCAATAAAAGTCTCACCATTTCATTACGATACGGATGATCACTCATCGTACTGACGACATCGCAAACGTCTGATATATAATATTCAGTCGCTAGTTACTCCCTTTTATTATGCTAATTAATATATACGAATTAGATTTTTTTGTCAAATAAAATTTAAAATTATTTTACTATTTTCCGAATCTTAAACCAGAAAAAAAATAGCCACTTTCGGACCCGAAAGAGTCTCATCCAAATCCAGGACAAAGTTTCCCATTCCCTACTGTTACAGTCTATCACCTTTCCATTACGTATCACTTTTCCCACTTTCGCTACAATACTCTCATACGGAAACCACCCATCACGGAATATATTTCCATCACCTGTTGACTGAAACGAATCACAACTCAATTGCGTCACACGATGCAAAATATATTTATCATTTGATATCAGAAAAAGTACGATATCTCCAATTTTCAAGTATTCCTTCTCTGCTTTTTCTACAATCACCTGATCTCTTCCATGACATAAAAAAGGCCACATGCTCATACCAGTTACAGT
Organism: Lachnospiraceae bacterium; assembly: GCA_051879455.1. Lineage (GTDB taxonomy): Bacteria > Bacillota > Clostridia > Lachnospirales > Lachnospiraceae > MD308. The sequence continues at coordinate 4,195 of JBJEMB010000187.1, read as the reverse complement.
AAAAACAGCCTGCCGATCCTTGGCAAGCTGTTCAGAAATGGCTGAAAATAATATTTTAGAAGATATATATTTTTTTTGATTTTCCATAAAAAATCATTTCCCCCAAACAGCCCTGTATAAAACTTCCACTGCATCCTTATCCGGACGACAACACAAATGATAAACTGGAATTGTACAAAGCAGATTATCTAACTGCGTCATAGCACATTCTGTCAAATCTCTGTCCCATGATGAATATAAAACATGTGGAAAAATTCCAGAAAATGTTTCAATACCCGATAAACGTCGTACTACATTTTCCTCTCCCCGCTCTAATACAACGATTGCTTTTAACGATGCAGATCGATTAATCTGTTCACCACTTGTACCAGACCAAGGTGTTCCATAGGCCCTCCATCCTTGTTCTGTATTTTTACAGACTGCTCGATCTCCGTTTAAAATTAATGCATTTTTACAATCTCTCCAAAGACGGGCATGCGTAGTCTTCCCTGTACCTGAAGGAGCGCAAATAGCAATTGCCTGACCATCTAATTCCACCAGAGAAGCATGCAGAGTAAGCAAATTATGTTTCAGACAAATACTCGGCATAATTTGAGCAAGATATTCAAAAGCTGCATTTCTCTGTGTGTTTGTAGCATCTTCTAAAAGTGAAACTCGATTCCACTTGGAATTAACCTGAAAACGCAGAAGTAATTGTTCCTTCCTTTTACGAACAAAATCCCACAACATATTGCCATCTGACATTAAGTAAACCCGTCGTTCGAAAAAACCTGTTTTTTCTGAACTAAGCAATGTTGTCGGTTCTAAAAATTTAGTTGAAAGCTCTTCACAACTTATATTGATTACTTCTCGATGAGCAACTTTATAATTAGGTGAAGAAATCTTCCAAGGATCTAATTTCCACCCAAAAGTGCTAAAAATTGAATTCTGGTTAAAGTTTTGAAATCTAAAACAATGATCAGCTATCATTAAATCATAAGTCATTAACTCTAATTAACTCCAACTCGGATCTGGTTGGTCAACAACTGCTCCCGAAAACGCTTGTTTATCTTTTTTAAGCGCAGCCATAGCTTCAGCAATTGCACTATTCTTTTTACTTTGCTCTACTTCACCTGGAATATCCGGATTATCTATATATGTAAAAGTAGCATTACCATTACAATTTTCTGCCAAAGTCAAAATCTGCACCCAGCCATCACCAGGCGCATCATAGTAAAATTCTGTATGACCATGTGCCGCTTGAGCCATACAAGGACCATCCGCAGCAGCAATTACCTGCTCATTTCTTAAATCTACAAATACCATCTCTGGCTTTTCATAATTGACATTCTTCATTTTCATTACCCCCTGAAAATATTTTATATTGTTTTCTTGCCTTGGCCATTCGATAAATATAATCAGAACAGCCATTATAATCACCTGTTTCCGCATAACGCGAACCATAACAGGATTGACAACTGTCTATAAATTCACAACTCTCACATTTTGTATTTGTACGTGCAATTTTAACTTTATATGGAAATTCGTCCCATGCTTCCTTAAGTCCATCTGAAAAAGCATCTGTATAAAAGGATCCTATCATTTGACAAGCCAGCAATTTACCATCGTAAGTAATCGTATATTGTGACATTCCCGCTTGACATCCAAACAGAGAAACACCGAATTTAGCAGGCTTATCTTTTTGGGTTTCATCTTCCTTTTCTTTTTTTACCAAATATTTTGGATCAAACTCTGACCCAATAATCTGACGAAAAACATCTTCCATTCTACAGGCTTTCATTTCCACATCTAATTCCGGTGATATTCGGCATGCTTCAACATTCGTACACGCACCTCGAACTGCTTTATTAATAGGAGACGCTTGCTTGACACCATACTTCACATTAAAATTTTTCTGTGCAAATTCATCAATCGCTTTTGCATCGGAAAAATTATCCTGAATTAAAGTTGTCCTAAATTCTATGACTGACGGTAATGTTTGTAGCTGACATACTCCATCAATCATTTTTTGAAATGCCTCCTCACTCCCACATACCTTTTTATAAGTTTTCGGACTGGCTCCATACAAAGTCACACCAATTTTATGTGGTGGATACTTTTTTAATGTTTCCATAATTTGAGGCGTCACTAACGTTGCATTGGTATATAATTGCATAAGAAATCCCTGCTTATATATTCCCTCCCAGATTTCACAAAAATCCGGACGAAGCATGGGTTCTCCTCCAGTAATCAAAAGACTCATAGTTCCGGCATCCGCTGCTTGTTTTGCCATATCAATCCATTGCTGAGCTGTCAATTCTTTTTTCATTAACTCCGGATTTTCACAATCAGCATGACGGAACATACACATTTTACAGTGCAAATTACATCTAAGTGTTAGTTCAAATGTACCTTCTTTGGGAATTCGCTTTGGCATATCATATAATATGTTAGGTGACTGCTCTTCTTTGTTCATCTTAATTCACCACCACCATATTATGTTCCTGTAATTCCTTTAAAAAATCTAATACATCTTCTACTGCCCTTTCATGGTTGATTCCGTATTTTTCTTCCAGTGTTTGTTCTAATTCATCTAATCCACAAGGTCTCTGAAGTTTTTCCCATAATGTTACAGCACTTTTATTCATCTCAATATATCCATTGAAATTAGCTATATTAGAACCTACCGAAATTAAAACATCAGAATCTGCAATCTTTCGATAAATATAATTTTCAGAAGCCTGATATGTTTTTCTAAATTTGTATCCAACTTCTTCAAGTCTTATTTTAAATTCAGAGTCAGACATCTGTGTCACATCACCTATTTTAGACAAATCAACAGGTAATACTGACATTTCCGGTGCGTTCCACTTTTGCTTCAATATTTATCACCTCTCTTTAAAACATACCATTTTATCAAATAGTACACATTATGAAAAACAATTTATACAGCCTTACAATTATTTTGTCAACAGAAAACAATTGGATTTTTTCATAAAAATACTAAAATTTCTTGAATTATGTATGAAGTTCTTTTATAATATAAATTGAAAGTTCGCTATCATAATGTGTACATTATGATAGTTTTTTTTCTAGTATTCGATATTTTTTTAATCTTCGGTAAAACGTTGCCTCGCTCATACCACATTGCATAATAACATCCTGAATAGTAATTTCTTTTTCTTCCCATGCTCTAATAATTTGGTCAAAGTGTTCAGGAGTCTCAATTTGAGGCCTTCCGAATCGAGTTCCTCTTGCTTTTGCTGCTGCAATTCCTTCTGCTTGACGTTGTCGAATATTTGCTCTCTCGTTTTCTGCTACAAAAGAAAGTACTTGTAAAACAATATCACTGAGAAATGTTCCCATTAGATCCTTTCCACGACGGGTATCTAATAAAGGCATATCCAAAACCACAATATTAATACCTTTTTCCTTAGTCAAAATACGCCATTGTTCCAATATTTCTGTATAGTTACGTCCTAGACGATCAATGCTTTTAACATAAAGCAAATCATCTTTTTTTAGTTTACGGACCAAACGCTTATATTGCGGTCTTTCAAAATCTTTTCCAGATTGTTTATCTATAAAGATATTTTTTTCTAAAATCTTTAGCATCTTTAATGCATCCATCTGTCTGTCTTCGTTCTGATCATGGCTACTAACACGGATATATCCATAGGTTGTTATCAATTCTTTCTCCTTTCCTGTCGGATCTTAAGTAATGTTTTCCTGACACATTTATTAAAAATGGCTAATATTAATAGGTTTATACTAACCAACAATAAAAATACCAGATTTTAAAAAATTGATAAACACAAAAAAACACAGACTCCATAACTGAAATCTGTGTTCTCTCATCCCTCATGAGCGTGCGGGGATTCGAACCCCGGACAACTTGATTAAAAGTCAAGTGCTCTACCACCTGAGCTACACGCCCATATTCACAATATTTATCTTGAACAAATGCCCAGAGCCGGAATCGAACCAGCGACACGAGGATTTTCAGTCCTCTGCTCTACCGACTGAGCTATCTGGGCATAGCACATATATATGTGCGAGTTGCGGGGGCAGGATTTGAACCTACGACCTTCGGGTTATGAGCCCGACGAGCTTCCAGACTGCTCCACCCCGCGATATTATATTTCACTATCTCAATAAGAGATAAAGCCGATGATCGGACTCGAACCGATAACCTGCTGATTACAAATCAGCTGCT
>JBJEMB010000186.1:0-1932 GCA_051879455.1 Lachnospiraceae bacterium | reverse complement strand
GGACTGATTGAAATGGAATCCAAAATGGTTGAAACCGGATTATTTTCTTCCAGCCGCCACTGGTGATTGTGGAGATGGAACACATGGGTCTCTTTTACTCCGCCGTGAATCAGTCTGATTTTTGAAGGATCTCCCACATAGGCCCGAAGAATCGGCGGAGCCGGATCGCCATAGACCCAGGAGCTCATAGAGATATCTTCCCCGGAATCTTCATGTTCATGGGTCAGAGGTTCTCTATTTCTCATCGGTTCCGATCAGTAACTGATTGCAGTCGTCATGGAAGGAAGTCCTGTATGTGGATCTCTGGGTGGATTTCCATTTTTATCTTTTATCTCAAGTTCATCATGAAAAAAGACACTATATTCCCGGAATGCTGGTCTGGTTGGTTCATAAATATCAGCCATCAGACCACTTCTCAGCTCTTTTCCTGTCTCTGGATCAAGCCACACAGCCTGTGGTGATTCTACAATAATCGCCCCAAAAAGCCCATGGATATTTGTTGCCTCCTCAGAGCTTCTGGGATCCGCCAGATCATGGAACAAAAAGACTCCTTCCGTATCAGCATACCACGTATACCAGATATCATTGTCTGTTGTACTGTCCGGATTGAATCCTACACTCGCTCCATCAGAAGTCTCCACATCATAGGAAAGCCCCTGTACATGAATAGACAATCTGCGTCTCAGATTATGGTGAAAATGTATCTTTACGGTATCTCCCAAATTTACACGGATAACCAGTGGCTTCACCCCTTCATAGGGCTGTGGCGGTTCCATCTGAAAATGCCGGATTGCTTCCCGCTGTATCTCCTTCGCATCTTCCTCAAGCACATATAAAAGTCCGTCCGGATCATGATCACCATAGCGGTTATACACAATCGGAATCTGTATTGCCTCAATGGAAAACTTACGGATATTTCCCATATCCGGATATCTGCATAATTCCATAACTAATCCCTACCCTTCTCACAAGAACCCAAAATACGGAGAAAATGATTCGCTTCTCTGAGTACATGATCGGCTAAAAGCGGTAAAATCAGTGACCGTATCCGGCATTCTGTAATTTCCTTTGTCCCCTCAGTTTTAAACTGCTGATATTTTTCTGTTGTTCGCATCGTCCTCTTTTTCAGTTCATCCGAACTGTACATATCTTTCTCTTTTGCTTCCTTGAGAAGTCTGCAGTAATCTTTTGCAAAATCATCCGCCGTATCAATCAGTTCACATTCTGTCGGATCTAACAGTCCCCGGATAAACTGTGCATGCTCCATCATAATCTGATTCCAGAAAGTTTCCATCTCTCTTAAATCCTTTTCAGGAATACAGCCTCGTCTCTCAAGCTCCATGATCGTCTGTCGATACAGACGCGCCTCTCTTAAAATGTGTTCAATCAATAAAGGATAGTTAAAAGTAAACAACCTGCATCCGGATACCTCTTTTAAGATCTGTTCTTTGAATCCAATAAGTCCATCCAGGCTATCAAGCATATGGTTATTCAACCTTCTGACACTGCGGACCATATCCTGATTCACTGTAACTTTATCTTTACACTGAAGATTCTTCTCCGCCTGCGTAATACGGCTGTCAATCGGTATTCCCGTCAATCCCTCCGTCTGCCTCTCAGCTCTCAGAGTGAACTCCGTCACCACCTCACCAGAGGACAAAACCTCTCTTCCCACGACTCCATTACTTAATCGAACCGCCATCCAGAGGCCTTCCTCAAACTCCTGACGGAACCGGTTCGCACGCTGCCTGTACCCCATCTCCTTCGCCGGAAAACCAGCCAGCAAAAACAAAGCATGCTCCTTCATAATCCTTCCGAAAAAAAGATGAGTTTCTAAAGATAAAACAACATAATCTCTCATAAATCTCCATACCTATATTCCTATGTCTTCCCTTTACTATATGCAGAATATTTCTAAACGTTATTTAGACC
>JBJEMB010000185.1:0-54157 GCA_051879455.1 Lachnospiraceae bacterium | reverse complement strand
TATTTATTTTTTTCTCCTGCGGCACAGTCCCATTTATGGTCCACGACTTGCGTTATATTAAGTTTAACGAAAACAGATGTAAACGATATGCAGGAGGTAGGACTATGAAAGGTTACAATACAGATAATGGGTACATGGGATATGTAGAAGGTACATACATGCTTTTTGCAAGTGAAAATGATTATATGGATTACATGGAAGATTAAGAATACAGTTTGGAAATTCAGAATATGATAAGAAAAAAAATCAGGGCTTGAGAGATAGAATATTTTGGCTTATACTATTAAAAAGAAAACTCAGTAAAATAAAAGAGTTTGCCACAGAGCTTTTATCAGGTTTGATAGGGGACTATAGTATGTCTGGAAAAAACAGGAAAAATAATAAAAAATATCGAGTGCAGAAAAAACTGATATTTATTGTATTGATTCTCCTTTTGATGGCTGACCGCTATCTGGCTTCGATAGAATCAGAGTCTTCAAAGGAAACGAAGATGGAGAGCGTGTCGCTGGATGAGATCCCAGAATATGAAGGGGAGCCGTATGTGGTGATCGACGGCAATGTGCCCGAATTCGATGAGGATGACATGACGACACAATCTTTTGAAAAATACAGTGATCTTGATCAATTGGGAAGGTGTCATGAGGCGTATGCCAATGTGAGCCTGGATACGATGCCAGTAGAAGAGCGGGGAAATATCAGTTCAGTAATCCCGTCAGGATGGGAAAACGAGGAATATGATTTTGTAGACGGAGGATATGTTTATAACCGGTGTCATTTGATTGGATACCAGCTTTCCGGGGAGAATGCGAATGAAAAGAATCTCATTACCGGGACACGGTATATGAATGTACAGGGAATGCTGCCTTTTGAAAATGAAGTCGCAGATTACATATGGGAGACCGATTATCATGTTCTTCTCAGAGTGACACCAATCTATGACGGTGATAGTCTTGTCGCAAGCGGAGTGCAGATGGAAGCGAAGTCCGTAGAAGACGATGGGGACGGCGTACAGTTTAATATATATTGCTATAATGTGCAGCCGGGAGTCGAGATTGATTATGCTACCGGTGAGAACCATGAAGAAAGATAAAGAAGATTAAGGAGGTATTTCAGTGCCAGAAGAATTTGTACAGGAAGAAAATATGTCATCAGATTCTAAAGATGACGAAATGACAGCAAAGAATACAGAAGAAGAAAAAACAGAAATTCCGAAACAATCTGAGCCGGAGGAAGAATCCTCGGGATCAAAAAACGGAAGACTAAAATCCGTAATGGAGTACTTTCAGTTTGGACCGGATGAAGATTTTTCGAGAGATGATTATATTCTTGCAAGAGTCAGAGATGAAGATCTTATGGAATATCTGCGGATGGATCAGGAAAGGGAGCGGGAGCGTCGCGCAGCAAAAGAACTTCGGGAAAGAAGGTTTTTTAGAACATTCCAATTATTGGCAATATTGATTACAGTTGCCGTTGTTGTCGGCCTTTTGAAAGACAGCCCCCTGGTATTGGTTAATATCTTGTATATTTTCGGAATCCTTCTTGCAGTGTGGATTTGGAAGAATCCAAAGGACCCAAAAGATCCGTCAGAAAATAAATAATAATGATTTAGAAGGAGTATGAAATGTTATTATTTGTAGAATATCCTAAATGTACTACATGTAAAAAAGCAAAAAAATGGCTGGAGGAAAAAGGGGTTCGATTTGAATCCAGACATATTGTGGACGAGAATCCGTCTGTGGCAGAGCTTGCGGACTGGCATAAGAAAAGCGGTCTTGCCATTAAACGTTTTGTGAATACGAGTGGGATGAAATATCGCGAACTACAGTTAAAAGACAGATTGCCTGAGATGACAGAGGAAGAGGTTTATGAACTTCTTGCTACGGATGGCATGCTGGTAAAAAGACCGATTCTTGTTGGCGATGATTTTGCCGTTCCCGGATTTAAGGAAGCAGAATGGCTTGAGAAGATATAGTTTATGAAAAGTATAGATTAGAAGGTGATAATTTTGCAGACAATTGGAGTGCTTTTTATTCCGTTTCTCGGAACTACACTGGGGGCCGGAATGGTCTTTTTTATGCGCGATAAAATGAATCCGTTGCTGGAGAAACTGTTGTTGGGATTTGCTGCGGGAGTAATGATAGCGGCTTCGGTGTGGTCTCTTCTGATACCTGCGATTGAGCTTTCAGAAGAGCAGAATATAGTCGGATGGGTTCCGGCAGCAGTGGGATTTCTTTTGGGAATTGCGTTCCTTCTTTTGTTGGATAGTGTAATACCCCATCTCCATAAAAACAGCGACGAGCCGGAGGGAATGAAGTCAAAGTTAGGGAAGACGACGATGCTTCTATTTGCAGTGACGCTACATAATCTTCCGGAGGGAATGGCAGTTGGAGTAACACTGGCAGGAGCCATCATGGGAAATGCAGGAATTACTATGGCAGGAGCCTTTGTCCTTTCTCTTGGAATTGCCATTCAGAACTTTCCGGAGGGCGCAATTATTTCTATGCCTCTTCGAAGTGAAGGAATGTCCAGAAAACGAGCATTTATAAGCGGAGCTTTATCGGGAGTTGTGGAGCCTGTCGGGGCAATCATAACGATACTTCTTGCTGAGATGGCTACGAAAGTATTGCCATACCTTCTGGCATTTGCCGCAGGTGCTATGATCTATGTTGTGGTGGAAGAGCTGATACCGGAATCGCAGGATGGAGAACATTCCAATATAGGAACAGTTGGTGCTGCATTAGGTTTTGTGTTGATGATGGTGTTGGATGTGGCGCTGGGATAAGAGATAAAAAGTTATTGAAAAAGCCCTCAGGGGCTTTTTTCTTTTATGCTGCTCATGAATAATATCAGATATTTCTTCAAAAACTAAACGGTGTGACATTGACAAATTGCCCATGAAAATAGAAAAAAATAGAGACTTTTTGTTGTATTGTAATAAACGATAATTGTTCTCAAAAATATACAACCTAATTTATTGACACGAAAATAACAATGGGTTATTTTATACGTGACAAAAATAACAACTATTTACATTTGTAAAAAGAGATTGGAGGAATTTATGAGACAGGAATGGGAATCATTTACAGGAGGAGTCTGGGAAAAGGAAATCAATGTTCGTGATTTCATCCAGAAAAACTATACTCCATATGAGGGAGATGAAGCTTTCCTTGCAGGTCCGACACAGGCAACAAAAGATCTGTGGGCACAGGTTATGGAGCTTTCAGAAGAAGAACGCAAAAAAGGTGGCGTTCTTGACATGGATACAAAAATTGTTTCCGGTATCACATCACATGGCCCGGGATATCTTGACAAAGATAAAGAAAAAATTGTTGGTTTCCAGACAGATAAGCCGTTCAAGCGTTCCCTGCAGCCTTACGGTGGTATCCGTATGGCAGTAAAGGCATGTGAGGATAATGGTTATCATGTTGATCCTGAAATTGTAGATTTCTTTAAAAAACATAGAAAGACACACAATGATGGTGTATTTGATGCGTACACACCAGAGATGCGTGCCTGCCGTTCCAGCCATATTATTACCGGGCTTCCGGATGCATACGGCCGTGGACGTATTATCGGAGATTACAGAAGAGTTGCGCTTTATGGTCTTGACAGACTGATTGAGGACAAGCAGAGACAGAAAGATGGAACGAGAATTATCATGTACTCTGATGTAACAAGACAGCGTGAGGAATTATCTGAACAGATTAAAGCATTGAAAGAGCTGAAAGAGCTGGGAGCTATTTACGGATTTGATATTTCCAAGCCGGCAACAAACGTAAAAGAAGCGATTCAGTGGCTGTATTTTGGTTATCTTGCTGCCATTAAAGAGCAGAATGGTGCAGCGATGTCTCTTGGACGTACTTCCACATTCCTTGATATTTATGCAGAGCGTGACCTTAAAAACGGAACATTTACAGAGGAAGAGATCCAGGAATTTGTTGATCACTTTATTATGAAACTGCGTCTTGTAAAATTTGCAAGAACACCGGAATACAATGCACTGTTCTCAGGTGACCCGACATGGGTAACAGAGTCTATCGGTGGTATGGGAATTGATGGACGTTCTATGGTAACTAAGATGTCTTATCGTTACCTTCATACACTTGAGAACCTTGGAACAGCGCCGGAGCCGAACCTTACAGTTCTCTGGTCTACAAGACTTCCGGAGAATTTCAAACGTTTCTGTGCGAAGACATCCATTATGTCATCTTCCATTCAGTATGAAAATGATGATCTGATGCGTGTGACACACGGTGATGATTATGCGATTGCATGCTGTGTATCTTCTATGCGTGTAGGTAAAGAGATGCAGTTCTTCGGCGCAAGAGCAAACCTTGCGAAGTGTCTGCTTTATGCAATCAATGGCGGTGTGGATGAGATTTCCAAGAAACAGGTTGGCCCCAAGTATCGTCCTATTACATCAGAGTACCTTGATTACGATGAGGTTATGGACAGATTTAACGATATGATGAAGTGGCTTGCACAGGTATATGTAAATACATTGAATATCATTCACTATATGCATGATAAATATTGCTACGAGCGTATCCAGATGGCTCTTCATGATAAGAAGGTTACCCGTTGGTTTGCAACAGGTATTGCAGGACTCTCTGTAGTGGCTGACTCCCTTTCTGCGATTAAATACGCGAAGGTTAAAACGATCCGTGACGAGAACGGAATCGTTGTTGACTACGAAGTAGAGGGAGATTTCCCGAAATACGGAAATGATGATGACCGTGTAGATGATATTGCCTATGATGTAGTAAAAGAGTTTATGCATTATGTAAAAGGAAACCACACATACAGAGGTGGTATCCCGACAACTTCTATTCTTACTATTACATCTAACGTTGTATATGGTAAGAATACAGGTTCTACACCGGACGGAAGAAAGGCCGGCGAGGCATTTGCACCGGGTGCAAATCCGATGCATCACAGAGACAGTCACGGAGCGGTTGCATCACTTAGTTCTGTATCTAAGCTTCCATTTAAAGATGCACAGGATGGTATTTCAAATACATTTTCTATCATTCCGGGAGCACTTGGAAAAGAAGATGCGGTTCTGTTTGATGAGATTAGTCTTGATGATTTAAGTTTCTCCATGCAGCCGGATTGTGCATGCGCAGAGCCGACTCTTGAGGATGACAGAGAAGATTAATATAAAAATGAACAATATATAATAAGGAGGAAATTGTAATGAATATCAGTGAATCACAGATTGATAATCTTGTAAACTTAATTGATGGTTACGCACAGAAAGGCGGACATCATTTAAATGTAAATGTATTTACAAAAGATACACTTTTGGATGCACAGGCTCATCCGGAAAAATATCCGCAGCTTACAGTTCGTGTATCCGGATATGCGGTTAACTTCAATAAGTTGACAAAAGAGCAGCAAGATGAGGTTATTTCAAGAACATTCCATGAAGGTATGTAAGAGGATGAAGGGCTATATACATTCTACAGAGAGCTTCGGGACCGTCGACGGTCCCGGAGTTCGTTTTGTAATATTTTTCCAGGGATGCCCGATGCGCTGTAAATACTGTCACAATCCAGACACATGGGAACCGAAAGAAGGAATGCAGATGACAGCAGAAGAGCTTCTTGAAGGATATGAGAGAAATAAAATGTTCTATAGAGGTGGAGGAATCACTGCTACAGGTGGTGAACCGCTGATGCAGCTTCCTTTTCTTACTGAGCTTTTTGAAAAAGCAAAAGAGCGGGGGATTCATACTTGCCTCGACACTTCCGGAATCATATACAGTGAAAATTGCAGAGAAGAATTCGAAAAATTGTTTGCTGTGACGGATCTTGTTATGCTTGACATTAAACATAGCAGTCCCGAGGGACATGTAGAACTTACATCACAGAAGCAGGATCCTGTCCTTCGGTTTGAAAAAGCACTTGAGGAGGCGAACGTTCCGGTAATTATCCGTCATGTTGTTGTTCCTGGGATTACAGACAGTGATGAAGAACTTAGTAATCTGGGACATTTGATCGGACGCTGGAAAAATCTAAAAGGTCTGGATGTACTTCCTTATCATACCATGGGAGTGAATAAATATAAAAGTCTAGGGATTTCTTATCCGTTAGAAGGGATTCCTAATATGGAACCTGCGAAGGCAAAAGAAGCGAAAATGAAGATTCTTGCGGCTATAAAAGAGGTTAGAAAATAAGTTGGAAAATAAGTTATGAGTGGCATCTGAATTCTTTTGTTTTCCTGAATTCACATGCCACTCGTTATTATGTTATACCAAAGGATATTTATCTGTCAGTTCTTTTACGAGATCTTTTGCTTTGATAACATTTTTTTCACTCTTTATTACCATAGCGATTGCCTCAGCTATCACATCCATATCTTCTTCTTTCATGCCTCTTGTGGTTACAGCCGGTGTTCCAAGACGGACACCGCTTGTAATGAACGGTGATCGGGGATCATTAGGAACCGTATTTTTGTTGCAGGTAATATGAGCTTCGTCCAGACGCTTTTCCAGTTCTTTTCCGGTGACATTCTCGCTACGAAGGTCAACCAGCATCAGATGGTTATCTGTTCCGCCGGATACGATTTTGACACCTCTGTTCATAAGGCCATTGCAAAGAGCCTGAGCATTTTTAAGAATCTGTTTCTGATATTCTTTAAATTCAGGAGTGAGTGCTTCTTTGAAACAAACTGCCTTTCCTGCAATGACATGTTCCAGAGGTCCACCCTGGATTCCAGGGAAGACGGCTTTGTTAAAATTGAATTTGTCAGCAGCTTCCTGATTGCTAAGAATCATACCGCCTCTTGGTCCGCGGAGAGTTTTGTGGGTTGTTGTAGTGACTACATCTGCATATGGGATTGGGCTTGGATGGAGACCTGCGGCAACAAGACCGGCAATGTGTGCCATATCGACCATAAGGTATGCACCGACTTCATCTGCAATTTCCCGAAATCTCTTAAAATCAATGGTTCTTGCATATGCACTTGCGCCTGCAATGATAAGCTTTGGTTTTTCTTTTACAGCAATTTCCCGAACAACATCATAGTCGATAAAACCTGCATCATTTACTCCATAAAAAGAAGTTTCAAAATATTTTCCGGACATATTTACCGGTGAGCCATGTGTCAAGTGTCCGCCGTGATCCAGGTTCATACCCAGAATCTTGTCTCCCGGTGTAAGAAGGGCGAAAAAGACTGCCATATTAGCCTGAGCACCGGAGTGTGGCTGTACATTTGCATAATCGCAGCCGAATAATTCTTTTGCACGGTTTCTTGCCAGATCTTCTACAACATCCACACACTGACAGCCTCCATAATATCTTTTTTGCGGATATCCTTCCGCATATTTATTAGTAAGAGGACTCCCCATCGCTGCCATAACTGCTTTACTTACCCAGTTTTCGGAAGCAATCAGCTCGATGTGAGAATTCTGTCTTTCCATTTCCTGAGTGATTGCCTGAGCAATTTCAGGGTCGGTATTTCTGATTTCTTCAAAGTCGTACATAATAAGTTCCTCCTTTAAGCAAAATGAGGCAGAACAATACATTGTTCCACCCCGAATATGGTAACTATTGTATCCTAATATTTCCATTGCGTCAACAATTGATAATGAACTGCTTTCTCATTTAGATGATAGAATATGAAGAATATAATGGGTTGGATTTAATAAAAACTGACAATTCGAAAAAACATTAAAAGTAGTTATTCTTCGGTTGTTTTTTCGTGAAAAAATAAATTATATTTTTTTAAAATTTCCTCTTTTCATTATGGCTATTATGAGGTATCATAGAAATGCATCACAATATATAGTGTGAATAACAGGTTTGGAACCAATATTTGGTAGATATTGTATGGGGGTTAGGAAAGACGATGGAAGTAAGGACGAAAGTAATTAAACGTAACGGAGAAGAGGTAACGTTTGATTTATCAAAAATTATTAATGCGATCAAGGCAGCGAATCACGAAGTAGACAGACTTCATCAGATGAATGAATATCAAATATTAGCGATTGCCGATATGATTGCCCAGAAAGTAGAGAATATGACTCATGCGGTGCATGTAGAAGATATTCAGGATATGGTTGAGACCGGTATCATGGAGATGAGAGGATATGAGGTTGCGCAGAAGTATGTCCGTTATCGTTATAAGAGAGAACTGACGCGTAAGTCTAATACAACAGACAATGGAATTCTGGCTCTGATTGAGCATATGAATGAAGAAGTTAATCAGGAAAATTCCAATAAAAATCCGGTAATTAATTCTACCCAGAGAGATTATATGGCCGGTGAAGTCAGTAAGGATCTTTCAAGACGAGTACTTTTACCGGAAGAGGTTGTTCAGGCACACGAGGCGGGAATTATTCATTTCCATGATTCTGATTATTTTGCACAGAAAGAACATAACTGTGACCTTATTAATCTGGAAGATATGCTCCAGAACGGAACAGTGATCAGCGAAACGATGATTGAAAAGCCGCATAGCTTTTTTACTGCCTGCAATATTACAACACAGGTTGTTGCACAGGTTGCAAGTAATCAGTATGGCGGACAGTCTTTCACATTGGCACATCTGGCACCGTTTGTAGATGTCAGCAGAAAGAAGATCCGTAATATGGTCATTGAAGAGAGAAAAGACTGCAGAGAGAGCCTTGATGAGGATATTATCGCAAGAGTAACGGAGAGAAGACTTCGCGAGGAGATTAAGAGTGGTATTCAGACCATTCAGTATCAGCTTATTACTCTGATGACCTGTAACGGACAGGCTCCGTTTGTAACAGTGTTTATGTATCTGGATGAAGTGGAAGACGGACAGACAAGAGAAGATCTTGCAATGATTATTGAAGAAGTATTGATCCAGAGAATGCAGGGAGTGAAGAATGAGGCGGGAGTATGGATCACTCCGGCATTCCCGAAACTGATCTATGTTCTGGATGAAGATAATGTAACAGAGGATTCCAAATACTGGTATCTGACAGAGCTGGCTGCAAGATGTACAGCAAAGCGTATGGTGCCGGACTATATTTCAGCGAAAAAGATGAAAGAGCTGAAAAACGGTGAAGTTTATCCGTGTATGGGATGTCGTTCTTTCCTGACAGTGGAAGATTCTCAGATGGATGAAAATGGAAAGCACAAATTCTACGGAAGATTTAATCAGGGTGTTGTTACCATCAATCTGGTTGATGTAGCATGTTCTTCTGAAGGAGATATGGATAAATTCTGGGAGATTTTGGATGAGCGTCTTGAACTGTGTCACCGCGCACTGCGCTGCAGGCATGAAAGACTCCTCGGAACGATCTCTGACGTGGCTCCGATCCTGTGGCAGAATGGTGCGCTTGCACGTTTGAAAAAGGGAGAGAAGATCGATAAGCTTCTGTACAACGGATATTCAACCATTTCTCTCGGATATGCCGGACTTTATGAGATGTGTATGCGTATGCTTGGCAAGTCACATACAGATCCAGAAGCAAGACCGTTCGCACTTGCAGTTATGCAGAGATTGAATGATAAATGTAAAGAGTGGAAAGAAGCTGAAAATATCAGCTACTCTGTATATGGAACTCCGATGGAGTCTACCACATACAAATTTGCAAAATGTCTGCAGAAACGTTTTGGCATCATTCCGGGAGTTACAGATAAGAACTATATTACAAACAGTTATCATGTACATGTATCTGAAAAGATTGACGCATTCAAAAAACTGGAATTTGAAGCAGACTTCCAGAAACTGTCTCCGGGTGGAGCAATCAGCTATGTAGAAGTTCCGAATATGCAGAACAATATTCCGGCAGTACTGGCTGTGATGAAATTTATTTATGATAATATTATGTACGCAGAGCTTAATACAAAGAGTGACTATTGTGAGAAATGCGGATATGACGGAGAGATTCTGATCAAAGAAGACGAGTCAGGCAAACTTGTATGGGAGTGCCCGAATTGCGGAAACCGTGACCAGGATCACATGTTCGTAGCAAGAAGAACCTGCGGATATATCGGAACACAGTTCTGGAATCAGGGAAGAACACAGGAGATTCAGGATCGAGTATTGCATCTGTAAACCAGGTATAGAAAATTAGAGCTAGGGTTTTCGCCCCGGCTCTAATTTTTTCTGCTCTCTGACATAATCATAAGTTGTCTATTCTTCTTTTAAATATATTGTACCTGATGCTTCAATTAATTTTAGTTCATCATAGGTGTACATGTAAGGTTCTTCGCCAACATAGCGCTCAACAATTATACCCTTCTGCCTGCTTTGATATTCGTTTTTCAGGTCAAACCATGATTCCTGATAAACGGCTGTCACTTCACCTTTTTCATTTTTATCATATTTCACTTCGTCCACAAGTTCAAAATAATCGTCCCAGTTTTCACCAGTAATTGTAAGCACAGTACCATTTGTGTTTCCCTCCATCCGTTCTTTGGAAGGATTTGCCTGATTTTTAGATAAATAATCATTTTTCATCATCACTATGGATAGTGCAAACAGCAGTATTAAGATGAAAGAAACGATTATCATAGTTCTTCCGGTTTTTGGAGCTTTTTTCTCTTTCCGGGAACTCTTAAGATACATAATGAATCCACGGATCACAGATAACAGCGCACATACAACCAGAAGCAAAACGATAAATCGGACAACGGTTGTTCCCAGAAGTGCAACGCCTATACCGCAGAAAGTAAAGGAAGCGATATTATGGCAAAAACATCTACTAGTAACATTAGCATCCGTATGGATAGTGATTTAAAAGCTGCAGCTGAAGCATTATACGAAGAACTTGGCATGAATTTAAGCACTGCCTTTAATATTTTTGTACGTCAATCGTTACGAGAAAGAGGTATTCCTTTTATGATTACCGAAGGGAATCCAAATAAAGAAACCGTCTCTGCTATGCTTGAGGCAGAAAGGATTGCGAAAGATTCATCCATCAAAGGATATAATGATGTAGATGAATTATTCGCAAATCTGGATGAATGACAAAATATACAATTAAACATACAACTCAATTTAAAAAAGATTATAAACTTGCCAAACAACGTAACATGAATCCTAATCTTTTAAAAGATGTTATTACCAAACTCGCCAATGGTGAACCTCTGGAAGAAAAATGCAAAGATCATCCTCTTTACGGAGACTGGATTGGACATCGTGAATGTCACATTTTACCAGATTGGTTGTTAATCTACCGCATAGAGGATGATATTCTTGTACTTACTCTTTCACGTATTGGTACTCACAGTGATTTGTTTGGCAAGTAAATTTAATGATTTATTTCTTTAAATATAATGTCCCACGTACTGCTTTGATCTTAAAGTTTTCATATATTTCCATATAAGGCTCTTGATTGCCGTGGTTGAGATATAGTGATGCATAATTCTCTCTCTCATCATCAGGAAGGTTATTCCAACAGATGGAAGTATTCTCTGGTGTTCCGATGCCGCCAAAAACGTAATTGCTGGGTGCATCACCTACAATTTCGTATTCTCCGGTCTTTGGGTCTGTGATTTTATATTCTTTATTTTTTCTTTTGAAGTTCACTGCGAAATTCACGTTGCTTTCCTGTTCTTTAGAGAGCTGTTCATAGTATTCAGGCTTCAGTTCGAACCATGAGTCAAGGTATAGTAATATGATGTCTCCTGCATCGTTTTTCTCATATATGATTTCGTCTTTGTGCTCAAAATAATCTTCCCAGTTATCAATGGTAATATCGATAGTTTGTATCTCCGAAGAATTTATCGTGTGTTCGCGTTTATCCCCCGCTGAAATATCCGGGTCTGTCCTGGCGGTATGGAATAAGATGACAAGGAACCCAATATAACCAGCAAGAAGAACAAGGCAAGTGATTAAGATAAACATACTGTTTTTTACTTTCGGGGCTTTTTGCTGCGCTTTTTTATTACGGTACATCAGATAGGAGCGAATTGACGATGACAGCAAGCACATGATGACCAGCAATACAAAAAATACGCTCCATTTTATTCCTGAGCATCCAACTCCGATTCCCAGGAAGGCAAAGGAATTGGCAAGACCACCAAGACCTCCGCCGCTCCAGTTAGTTCCCCAGACCCATAGGAAGCCTTTTCCTGTCAAGGCTTCAAATACAGTAAGACCGATGCCGTAAAGAATGAGAAATGCTCCCAAGGCTAAACAAATATATCTGCTAAGCCCGATTATCTGTGTGTCAGAGGAAGAGATAATTGTTTCAAAAGAGTGTGCATAAAGTGCTCCTATGAGCAATTTCGTAAAAATTGCCCAGCCTATAATATAAAGAACAGAATTTCCTATAAATTTTTTGTCGATGTCTTCTTTCATAATCTGCTCCAACCTCGCTTTCCATGTAGACTTGTTACCACATAACAAGTCTTCGCTTAAATCAGAAATGCCGATATTGATAGAAAGAATATTTTCACAGGAAGATTTGATCTCTTTTAATTTTTGTTCCTCTTCGTTTAGATCACTCAGCCTTTTCTGGATAACTGACTGTAAGGAGAGATTACCGTTCATAACTTCTTTGATGAGAGGTACCGGAACTTCCAATAGTCTCAGAACTTTAATCTGTCGGATGAGTTCAACATCTGCTTCGGAATATTCTCGGTATCCGTTAGATTTTCTTGCTGGATGAATGAGACCTTCCTTTTCATAGTATCTGATATTTACATCCTTGATTCCTGTCAGTTTTTCGACTTCTCGTATCAGCATATCTTTCACCTCGTTGCTTTTTTACTACATGCATGTGTTTCTTTAGCTGTATCGTAGACCTTGGAGCAGCTATAGAGTCAAGCGATTTTCGGAAATATTTTAAATTTCATGTATCATTATACATTATTTTACTTACTTTAGCTTTACAATTAACCTTATTATTTCTTGACACAGGATTTCGAAAAGTATATAGTAAAAATACTTCGCAGATAATGGTTCTGTATAAAGAAACTATCATAGTATCATTTGCTATATTCTAATTTTATTTTCTCAAAATCTCTAAAAAATCTTTCCAAATTCGGAGATTACTCACAAACCAGAGATAAGAAAAAGCACGATTAACAAAATTAAAGATTCGGTAAAATACATTGTCTGTGATTTCTTTTTTTGCTATAGTTATTGTAGTAATGAAGAGATAGTTTCTTTATATAGTAGGTTTTACAGAAAGGATACTATATGGAGAAAAGAAACAGGGGAAGTAGAGAAAGTCTGCCGGATCATAAGGATACTGGTGTTTGTCAACACGAAGATGCAGTTTTAAAAGCGAGTATGCAGTTTTTCGCAGAAGAATTGCTCCCGTATTTGGGGATTGAAGGAAAAGTAGTTTCTTTTGCGCCCACAGAGCTTGTTCACTTGGAATTGCAAAAGTTGTTTCAAGATTTTAATTTTGTTATGAAAGATGGGAGTTGGATACATTTTGAATTTCAGAGTAAAAATGAGGGACTGGAAGGATTAAAAAGATTTCGTGTATATGAAGCAATGACTAGTTATCAACATAAAGTCAGTGTTATAACATATGTCTTATATTCAGGGAGAATTCAAAATCCAATGACAGAATTTACAGAAGGAGTGAACACTTATCGAGTTTGTCCTATTATTATGAAACAAAAAAATGCGGATCGTATGATTGCGGATCTTTGGGCAAAAGTCGAAAGAGGAGAGTGTCTTACAAAGAGAGATTTGGTTCCGTTGATGCTCTGTCCTCTGATGGGTGGTCAGATGCCTCAAAAGGACCGGTTGGTAGTGGCATATCAACTTAGTTGCAAAGCAACGGCTATGAAAGCAACCGATATAAGAAAAATTGAGGCGGTGATTTATGCAATGGCTGATAAATTTCTGGAAAACGCAGAGTTGGAAGAATTAAAGGAGGAGATAAAAATGACGAGATTAGGTCAGATGTTGATAAACGATGGCATTGAACAGGGAGTAACTGTTGGAATAAAAGCTTTGGTGGATACTTGCCAAGAGTTAAAAGTATTAAAGGAAGATACGGTGGAGAGAATAATGAAAGGGTTTGATCTTTCCAGAGAAGAGGCGGAACAGAATGTGGAAAAATATTGGAAATAGAGTACGGGAGGGGATGCTATTATGAATTACGGAACAATCAAAGAGTGTGATATTGCGGATGGGCCTGGTGTTCGTGTGAGCCTGTTTGTGTCAGGATGCAGACATCACTGCAAAGGCTGCTTTAACGCTGACACATGGGATTTTAATTATGGTATGCCGTACACGAAAGAAACAGAAGATGAGATCATAAGACTTCTTGCACCGGATTATATCCAGGGACTTACGCTTCTTGGTGGAGAACCTTTTGAACCGGAAAACCAAAGGGAGCTTGTAAAGCTGCTTAAGAGAGTGAGAGAGACCTATCCGGATAAAGATATCTGGAGCTATTCCGGTTATATTTATGATGTGGATATGGCAGAAGGAGGACGGGCATATACAGAAGTGACGAAGGAGATGCTTTCGTATCTGGATGTGTTGGTTGATGGTCCGTTTGTTCAGGAATTAAAAGATATTACCCTAAAATTCAGGGGCAGTAAAAATCAGCGGATCATTAAGCTGGAAAATGGGAAAGATGTTGGAAGGTTGTATAATTCTTAAAAGAAACTCATTATATGATATATTTCATGTATTGTATAATGAGTTTTTTGTGTTATCAAAAAAAATCCAACATTTACAATAAGAAATCACCCTTTTGAATAAGGGAAAATAGGTATTATAAGAGTAAGAAAAGAAAGCGATGGGACGAAAGATGGAAAAAATAAAAATATTTCTTGTAGAAGATGAAATTATAATACGAAATGGAATAAAAAACGGAATCGAGTGGGAAAAAGAAGGTTTTGTATTTGTAGGGGAAGCAAGTGATGGGGAACTTGCTTATCCTATGATTTTAAAAGAGAAGCCGGATATTCTTATTACAGATATAAAAATGCCTTTTATGGATGGGCTTTTCTTCTTACTGCGGAAGATGAAGAACAGATGGAATTCAAGACAAAGCGTTTTACAGATCGTATAAAAAATATGATGAGTCAGTGGGACAACCTGGAATATTTCGGGGGAATTGGGAGACATGTATTAAGAGTGCGAGAACTTCGCCAGTCATTTTCAGATGCGGATTACGCATTTTCCGGTCGTTTTGTAAATGCACCGAATCAGATCCTGAAAATGGATGAAATAAAAAATGCTAAGACTCTTGAGAATTTTGAAGTGAGAAGTTTCGGGGAGATGGAGCGGACACGGGAAACGATTGAGAAGTTTCTTAATAATGGAACGCAGGAGGAGATAGACAGCTTTACGAAAGTATATATAAATGAAATTCCGGTAGAGAACTTAAAGTCCACGCTGATGAGGCAGTATATTATTATGGATATGTATATTGTGATTATGTCATTTTGTGAAAAACTGGAGATTTCTGATGAAAAATTTGAAGAGGAAGCGGAAAAATTTAAAGAGGCTGTCCAGACAATTTACACATCTGATGAGATTAGAAGTTATATGAACCGTCTGCTTGAAAAGGCGCTTGAACTTCGAGGTAAAGCGAGCGGAAGAAGATACTCAGATATTATAAACGGAGTTAACGGTGCGCCAGTCTGATTCGGCACCTACCTGTGAAAACCCTATGGAAATCGTATTTTTGATTTTTTTCTGCTCTTCGGCTTCTTTTCTGTGTTGTTTTATTAAGTAAACACTTGTGATGAGGATCAGGCATAATAAAAAAGTAAAACACAGAATAAAATGTTTTTTCCGGTTTTTCATATTCGTGATTTGTCCTTTTAGATTTTTGTAATATATATAATTCTATTTTAACCTTTCTTGTTTTTAAATGCAATCATTGAAGACAGCAGCAAATATATAAGAAAAATGCACAGAAACGAAAAGGTTGTACGTATACAAGTATATGTACAATGCAAGACAAATATGGAAATTATACAAAAAGTTGTACATAAATTTGTACACCATGTGGATTGTCAAGTTGAATAGATGGATGCTATAATTTGTACAGTAAATATTAACGAGCAGCGCAGTTGATGTACATAATTACCAAAATCAAACTGGGTTGCACCAAAAAAAGAAAAGGAGGAGAAGTTATGAAAAAGAAACTTCTTAGCGTGCTGTTAATTGCAGCAATGGCACTGTCACTTGTAGCTTGTGGCAGCAAAAGTGAATCTTCATCTGAAGACAGCGGTGACAAAGCAGAAAGCAACGGAAAAAAAGTAGGTGTAGCAATGCCTACACAGAGCTCTGAGAGATGGATCAAGGACGGAGCTAACATGAAAGAACAGCTTGAGAAATTAGGATATGAAGTTGATCTTCAGTATGCAGAAGATGATATCCCGACTCAGACAAGCCAGTTAGAGACAATGATCGCACAGGGTGTTGACTGCCTTGTTGTTGCAGCTATTGACTCTGGAGCACTTGTAAACGTACTGGATCAGGCAAAACAGGCTAACATTCCTGTTATCGCTTATGACCGTCTTCTGATGGACACAGACGCAGTTAGCTACTATGCATCATTTGATAACGAAGGTGTTGGTAGAAAGATCGGTGAATACATCGAGACAAAGGCTGACCTTGCTAACGCAACAGAGCCACAGACAATTGAATTCTTCATGGGATCTCCTGATGATAACAACGCAGTACTTCTTCACAAAGGAGTTATGTCTGTACTTCAGAAATATCTTGATGATGGTACATTAGTATGTAAATCCGGAAGAACATCTTTCAAAGATACATGTATCTTAAGATGGTCTCAGGAAACAGCTCAGCAGAACTGTGAGAACTACCTGACAGGTTTCTATGCTGACGAAGATCTTGATATCGCTTGTTCCGCATTTGACGGATTCTCTTATGGTATCAAAGCAGCTCTTGAAGGTGCTGGATACACAGAAGAAAACTGGCCAATCATTACAGGACAGGATGCAGAAGTTATGGCTGTTAAGAATATCATCGAAGGAAAACAGACAGCTACAATCTTCAAAGACACAGGTCTTCTTGCTGAGAAGTGCGTAACAATGGTACAGGCTGTGATCGAAGGCTCTGAACCAGAGATCAATGATACAGAGACATATGATAACAACGTATTAGTTGTTCCTTCATACCTTTGCGAACCAGTAGCACTTGACGCTGACAACTACAAAGAGCTTGTAATCGATAGCGGATACTATACAGAGGAAGATATCGCAGCAGCTGAATAATATGAGATTATTGGGCGGTGGCAAAGTGCCGCCGCTCTCATTCAATGGTGTACTATAAAATAGAAAAGGAGTTGAGAAAATGTCTGATTACATTCTGGAGATGAACCATATCACAAAAGAGTTCTCAGGTGTAAAAGCACTGGATGATGTAAATCTGAAGGTGAAAAAGGGTGAAATCCATGCTCTCTGTGGAGAAAATGGTGCCGGAAAATCCACATTGATGAATGTATTGTCCGGAATCTATCCTTATGGTACATATACCGGTGATATCATGTATAAAGGTGAGCTGGTAAAAAACCATAATATCAAGGACAGTGAGAAAAAGGGTATTGTTATCATTCATCAGGAACTTGCACTTAGCCCATATCTTTCTATAGCAGAGAATGTATTCATGGGAAATGAGCAGACATCCATGAAGGGTGTTATCAACTGGACTGAGACACGAAGCAAAGCAAAAGAGATGCTGGCAAAAGTTGGTTTGGGAAATGAAGACGTAGAAGCACCGATCAATTCACTTGGTGTAGGAAAACAGCAGTTGATTGAAATTGCGAAAGCCCTTGCAAAACAGGTAGATTTATTGATTCTCGACGAACCTACTGCCGCACTTAATGATGAAGAGAGTGCACAACTGCTTGAGATTATGTTGAAGTTAAAGGAACAGGGAATTACCTGTATCATTATTTCACATAAATTAAATGAAATCAGTTACGTTTCGGATGCGATCACCGTAATTCGAGACGGACATACAATTGAAACATTAATAAAAGGTGTAGATGAATTTACAGAAGACCGCATTATTAAAGGAATGGTTGGACGTGAACTTACCAATCGTTATCCGGAGCGTACAGATTGTCCAATCGGAGATGTGGTACTGGAAGTAAAAGACTGGAATGTTTTCCATCCTGAGGATGCAAACCGCCAGGTACTGAACAATATCAATATTAAAGTTCGCGCAGGTGAAGTTGTTGGTCTTGCAGGACTTATGGGTGCCGGAAGAACGGAATTTGCCATGAGTCTTTTCGGACGTGAATATGGACAGAAGATCAGTGGCGAGATTTATATGCATGGAAAACCTGTAACAATCAAACATGTAAAAGATGCGATTGCAAACAAGATAGCATATACATCAGAAGACAGAAAAACATATGGACTTGTTTTGATTAATGATATAAAGTGGAATATGACGTTAGCAGCTCTTCGTGGATTCTTCTCAAAGAACGGAATTGTAAATGGAAACGATGAGATTGTAGCGGCAGAAAAATATAAATCTTTAATTAATATTAAAGCAAATTCTATTAATCAAGTTGTTGGCTCCTTGTCTGGTGGTAACCAGCAAAAGGTTGTATTGGCAAAATGGATGTTGACAGAACCGGATGTTTTGATCTTGGATGAACCTACTCGTGGTATCGATGTAGGAGCTAAGTATGAAATCTATTGTGCAATCAACGATTTGGCGAAAGCCGGAAAAGCAGTTCTTGTTATTTCTTCGGAAATGCCGGAGATCATCGGTACTTGCGACAGAGCATATGTCCTGAATGAAGGTCATATTGCAGGTGAGTTATCGAAAGAAGAATTGTCTCAGGAAAAGATTATGAAGTGCATCATGCAGCATAATAATCAGAAAGGAGCTTAATGATGGAAAAGAAAAATACAGTTAATATAAATTTGAAGCAGTATGTTATGGTGCTTGCTTTGATAGCAATTTATCTTATATTTTATGTTTTGACAGGGGGTTCTAATGCAACTCCGATGAACATGAATAACCTTTTGATGCAGAATGGTTATATTGTAATTCTTGCAACAGGTATGTTGCTCTGTGTACTTACTGGTAACGTTGACCTTGGTGTTGGTTCCTATGTAGCTCTGACAGGTGCTGTTGCTGCAAAACTTGTTTGTGAGAGCGGAATGAGCGTTCCGGTAGGTTTCCTGGCTGCAATAGGAGTAGGTATTGCATTTGGTGTATTCAATGGTTTCTTTATTGCGTATCTGGATGTTCCGCCTTTCGTTGCAACACTGGCATCCATGTTGATCGGCCGTGGTCTTACATATACATTCCTGGCATCTCAGACAGTTGGACCAGTACCGAACGCGTTTAAATATGTTGGCGCAGGATTCTTTATTACAAAGAAAGTTCCATTTGGTGCAGGACAGATTGACGTGGTGACAATTTTTGTTGCGATTATTGCTACAGTTCTTATTATCCTTTCTGAGATTAAAGGAATTGCAGCGAAAAAGAAATATGGTTTTGCATTGAATCCGACATGGCAGGTTATTCTTAAGGATGCTATCATTCTTGGTATTGTTTGGTTTTATGCATACAAACTTGCTTGCTGTAACGGTATTCCGATCGTATTGATCATTATGGCTGTTATTATTTTGATCTATCATTTTATCACAAGTAAGACAGTTGCCGGAAGACAGGTATATGCACTGGGTGGTAATATGAAGGCAGCAAGACTTTCAGGTATTGATACTAAGAAGGTATTCTTCTGGGTATACACAAACATGGGATTTTTAGGAGCAATCGCAGGTATCGTGCTTGCAGCACGTGCAGGATCTGCAACACCGAAAGCCGGAGACGGTATTGAGCTTGATGCTATCGCATCCTGTTACATCGGTGGAGCAGCAGCAGCCGGTGGTGTTGGTACAATCATTGGAGCTGTTGTTGGTGCGTTCGTTATGGGTATTCTGAACAATGGTATGGTTCTTTGCGGATTGTCTACAGATTTGCAGAAGGTTGTAAAGGGCCTTGTACTTCTTGGAGCAGTTACTTTCTCAGTAGTTTCTTCAAAGAAGAAACACTAATTAAAAAAATATATTCTCGAGAGGGAATATAGAAAGATGTGAAATGGCATGGTAGAACAGAAGGCGAAATACGAGGAAATCGTAGATTGGATAACAGAACAGATAGAAAGCGGAGAGCTGTCCGAAGGTCAGAAAATACAATCGGAAAATGCGCTGGTGTCTATGTTTCAGGTTAGCCGCCAGACGGTTCGTCATGCCATTTCTGTACTTGGAGATAAAGGGCTGGTAGTAAGTCGGCGTGGAAGTGGTACCTATGTAAAAGACAGTCGTCTTGGGATTAACGGAAAGAAAAAGACGATGCGTATAGCAATTATGACTACCTATATTGATGAATATATTTTCCCAAGTATGATCAATGAAATGGAGCGGGTCTTATCAAAAGCAGAGTATAATCTGCAGATTGCGTTTACGCATAATTCTGTGGAAAGAGAGCGTAGAATTTTGAAGGGGTTCCTGAAAAATGACATGATTGACGGAATCCTTGCAGAGACAACGAAAAGCGGCATTCCAAATCCGAATCTGGATCTTTATCGTGAATTGCAGCACAAGGGTGTTTCTATTGTGTTTTTGAACAGCAGTTACCCGGGGCTTCATGCAATTCATGTCAGTATGGATGATTTCTGGGCGGGGAAAACTGCGACAGAGCATTTACTTCAATGCGGACATCGAAGAATAGGCGCGATATTTAAACTGGATGATGGTCAGGGACATAAGAGATATGCAGGATATATGTATGCGCTTATGAAACGTGATATTAAGTTAAAAGACAGGTATATCACGTGGATTGATACAGTGAATCTGCATGACATGGAAAAAGAAGCGGAACATTACCTTGAGCGATTAAGAGATTGTACGGCCTGTGTGTGCTATAACGATGAGGTTGCAACGAAGATGGTTCATATTTGTACAAGTTCGGGGATTTCTGTTCCCGGACAGATGTCAATTGTAGGAATCGATAATTCTGATCTGGCAAGTTATTGTGAAGTTCCGCTTACTTCTGTAAACAATCCGGTTATAGATCTGGCGAGGAAGGCAGCAGAAGTTATGCTGGCTTTGCTGGACGGGGAAAAGTGCACAGAAAATATAGAGCTTCAGTCCGATTTGGTAATTAGAAATTCCACAAGAATTATTAATGATTATACATAGTAATTGATAGAATAAAAAATAAGGAGAACAAAGTCATGTTAAAAATGAAAGAATATAAATTTTGGTTTTGTACAGGTTCACAGGACTTGTATGGAGATGAATGCCTTGCCCATGTTGCAGAGCATTCAAAAATTATCGTTGATGCACTCAATGCTTCAGGAAACCTTCCATATGAAGTAGTGTGGAAACCGACTTTGATCACAAACGAGCTGATCAGAAAGACTTTTAATGAGGCAAATACAGATGAGAGCTGTGCCGGTGTTATCACATGGATGCACACATTCTCTCCTGCAAAATCATGGATTCTGGGACTTCAGGAGTTTAGAAAACCGCTTCTTCACCTTCATACACAGTTCAATCAGGAAATTCCGTATGATACTATTGATATGGATTTCATGAATGAAAATCAGGCTGCTCACGGAGACCGTGAATATGGACATATTTTCACACGTCTTGGTATGGAGCGCAAAGTAGTTATGGGTTATTGGGCAGACGAGGATGTTCAGAAGAGAATCGGTTCCTGGATGCGCACGGCGGTTGGTGTGATCGAGAGCAGTCATGTTCGTGTAATGAGGATTGCAGATAATATGAGAAATGTTGCAGTTACAGAAGGCGATAAAGTAGAAGCTCAGATTAAATTTGGATGGGAAATTGATGCATATCCGGTAAATGAGATTACAGAAGCTGTAAATGCAGTATCTCAGGGTGATATCAACGCTCTTGTTGAAGAGTACTATGATAAATATGAAATCCTTCTGGAAGGAAGAGATGAGAAAGAATTCCGTGAGCATGTTGCTGTACAGGCTGGTATTGAAATTGGATTTGAGAGATTCTTAGAAGAGAAGAACTATCAGGCAATCGTTACTCACTTTGGAGATCTTGGTGGATTAAAGCAGCTTCCGGGACTTGCAATCCAGAGACTTATGGAAAAAGGTTATGGATTTGGAGCGGAAGGTGACTGGAAGACAGCTGCTATGGTTCGTATTATGAAGATCATGACACAGGGTATGAAAGATGCAAAGGGAACTTCTTTTATGGAAGATTATACATATAATCTTGTTCCTGGAAAAGAAGGAATCCTTCAGGCTCATATGTTAGAGGTTTGTCCGACAATCGCTGATGGTAAGATCAGTATCAAGGAACAGCCACTTTCTATGGGTAACAGAGAAGATCCTGCAAGACTTGTATTCACAGCAAAAGAAGGACCGGCAGTTGCTACATCTCTGATCGATCTTGGAGATAGATTCCGTCTGATCATCAATGATGTTGACTGTAAGAAGGTAGAAAAACCAATGCCGAAGCTTCCGGTTGCAACTGCATTCTGGACTCCGCAGCCGAACTTAAAGACAGGAGCAGAGGCCTGGATCCTGGCAGGAGGAGCGCATCATACAGCATTTTCCTACGATCTTACAGCAGAACAGATGGGTGACTGGGCTGCAAGTATGGGTATTGAGGCAGTTTATATTGATAAGGATACTACAATCCGTCAGTTCAAGAATGAACTTCTGTGGAACAGTGTAGCATTCCGCAAATAATAACAAAGCTAAGTAAAAGTATAATGGAGGAAGATTCCATGAATAACAGAGATGATATTAAAAAAATGATTGAAGCCGGACAGACAGCTCTCGGTCTTGAATTTGGATCTACAAGAATTAAGGCAGTATTGGTAGATGCTGATCATAATCCGATTGCTTCCGGTGATCATGTATGGGAAAATCGTCTGGATAACGGTATCTGGACATATACACTGGATGATATCTGGACAGGACTCCGTGACAGTTATAAAAAGATGGCAGAAGATGTGAAATCCAAATATGATACTACGCTTACCACAATCGGAGCAATCGGGTTCAGTGCTATGATGCATGGTTATATGGCGTTTGATAAGGATGGCAATCTTCTGGTTCCGTTCCGTACATGGAGAAATGGTACGACAGGACCGGCAGCAGAAGCTTTGACAGAATTATTTCAGTACAATATTCCGCAGAGATGGAGTATTGCCCATCTGTATCAGGCAATTTTGAATGGAGAAGAGCATGTAAAAGATGTGGCATACTTTACAACACTTGCAGGTTATATTCACTGGCAACTGACTGGTGAGAAAGTGCTGGGTGTAGGTGATGCTTCCGGTATGTTTCCAATTGATCCGGAGACAAAAGATTACAATACATCAATGATTGAGAAATTTGATGCACTTGTTGCAGATAAACAGTATCCATGGGCTTTAAGAGACCTTCTTCCGAAAGTGCTTGTTGCAGGCGAAAATGCCGGTACATTGACAGAAGAAGGCGCAAAACTTCTGGATGAAACAGGAACATTAAAAGGTGGAATCCCGCTTTGTCCTCCAGAGGGAGATGCGGGGACTGGTATGGCAGCGACGAATAGTGTAGCAAAACGTACCGGAAATGTTTCTGCAGGAACCAGTGTATTTGCGATGATCGTATTGGAAGAAGAGCTTAAGAAGGTATATCCGGAGCTTGATATGGTAACGACTCCGGATGGAAGCCTGGTAGCTATGGTCCATGCAAATAACTGTACATCTGACCTCAATGCATGGGTTTCTATTTTCAAAGAATTTGCAGAGAGCTTCGGTATTGAAGTGGATATGAATAAGCTGTTCGGTACTTTGTACAACAAAGCACTGGAAGGTGATGCAGATTGTGGCGGACTTCTGTCATACGGATACCTTTCAGGAGAAAATATTACCGGAGTACCGGAAGGACGTCCGATGGTTGTGAGATCACCGGAGAGCAGATTTAACCTTGCAAACTTCATGAGAGTACACTTATTTACAGCACTCGGAGCAATAAAAGTAGGTATGGATCTTCTTGTGAAAGAAGAAAATGTTGCGATTGATTCTGTCTTAGGACACGGTGGTCTGTTTAAGACAAAAGGTGTAGGACAGAGAATTCTTGCGGCAGCAATCAATACTCCTGTATCTGTCATGGAGACAGCCGGAGAAGGAGGACCATGGGGAATGGCTCTTCTTGCATCCTATATGATTCGTAAGGAAGAGGGCGAGAGCCTTGAAGATTATCTTTCAAAGAAAGTGTTTGCGGGTAATGCCGGAACAAGCATGGATCCTGATCCGAAAGATGTAGAGGGATATGAAGTGTTTATTGAAAGATACAAAAAAGGAATCGCAATTGAATTATCTGCGCTTGAAAACCTGATTTAATAATTGTTATGTATGTGCCTGGGATTTTCCCAGGCACAAAGAAAAAGGAGATTAATGATGCTGGAACAATTAAAAAAAGAAGTATATGAAGCAAATATGCTTCTTCCGAAACATAATCTTGTAACATTTACATGGGGAAATGTCAGTGGAATAGACCGGGAGAAGGGGCTGTTCGTAATCAAGCCAAGCGGAGTTGACTATGACAAACTGACTCCGGAAGATATGGTCGTTGTGGATCTTGAGGGCAATAAAGTGGAAGGAAGATATAATCCTTCTTCAGATACAGCAACTCATGTGGTTCTCTACAACCGTTTCCCGAATATTGGTGGAGTGGTACATACACATTCACCGTGGGCAACAAGTTGGGCACAGGCGGGAAGAGGTATTCCGTGTTACGGAACAACTCATGCGGATTATCTCTATGGTGAGGTCCCATGTGTGCGCAATCTTACAAAAGAAGAAATTGATGAAGCATATGAAAAAAATACAGGCGTCCTGATTGCTGATGATTTTGAAGCAAAAGGAATTGATTATGAGGCAATGCCTGCAGTTCTCTGTAAAAATCACGGACCATTCACATGGGGAAAAGATGCAAATGAAGCAGTCCACAATGCAGTTGTGTTAGAAGAAGTAGCTAAAATGGCAGCAAGATGTGAGATGATAAATCCGGATAATCAGCCGGCGCCACAAGAGCTTCAGGATAAACATTACTACAGAAAACATGGTGCAAACGCTTATTACGGACAGACAGAAAAATAAGTTTGTTAACAAATTTTTCTTAATTTAATCACATTTTTATCACAGTTTCTGGATATACTATAATTGTTCGAAGGAAAGATTCGAACATAAATAATTCTTTTTCATAACTTTTTCCTCAGGGCTGCAAACCTCCCAAATGCAGTCCTTTTTAATTTGTATCATGGAAATGCAGAAAGCACAGAAAACCAGTGCGGATTTATCCGAGTGATTTTACTGTGCTTTCTTTTTTGAGAGATATCAATTTTTAGGTAGATAGCATTATTGGGTTAGATTCAGGTGACAGATTGCCCCCTGATAATCAGGTGCATCCTGAAGGATTTCCTGAAGTTTCGAAGCGGCTTTTTCCTTCTGACCAAGACCCAGGTGACCCAGCGCAATCAGATATCGGCAGTATAAGTCGTTTCTGGTCTGGATGTTTGTCGGGAATACTTCTATTTCCGGCAAAGATACAGCAAAGTAGTCATATCCGACTTTGTCGAAGATATGACGCTCTCCGAATGCAAGGAGCTGATGATAGCATTTTCTTGAATTGTTCACATTTCCAAGTTTTTCGTTTGCAAAGCCCTGATATAGAATGGTATCAGAAGGCTGATCGTTATAGTAAAGGACACTTCCGGGTTCAGAAAGTCCTGTGGAAGCAAGAAGGAAATGTTCATGTGCTTTCTCATTTTCTCCTTTTCCTTCATAAGCTATTCCGAGATAGTAATCCGCAATAGTATCCTGAACATTCGGCAGTTTCCCTTCTCCCAGATTTTCGGGATAGAGCTTGGTTTTTTCCAATAAAAGGATTGCTTCATCATATTGCTTCTCATCCAGCAAAAGAAGAGCTTTTTGTGTCAGTGCGTACCGGTACTGTGTACTGACCTTTCCCTCGCCACCTTCCCACGGATGGAATTTATGAGAGGTGAGACAGGAAAGCGCTTTTTCGTACTGTGCTGTGTCATTTAACAGAGTAATATACTCGATATACAGGGCATCTCTGTCTTCTAAAAGATTTTCATGTTTTTCAAGGAATGTAAGTCGGTCGTCTACCGAATATCCTGCCTTCGAACAAAGCTGATCGTACTCCATGAGGAAGCGGGAGTTGTCCGGCATCAGTGTAAACGCTTTTTTCATTGCAGTTAACGCTTTGTCTGTATCTTTTTCCTTGTTGTAGTATGCAATTGCAAGATTCCGGAAACTCATGCCAAAAGAAGGATCCTCTCTGGCAGATAATTCCCAGTGGGCAATCGCTTTTTTGCTTTGCTTTTTATCATATAACAGACATCCAAGGTAATAATGGGCTTTTGGCGCTTTTTCGAGAATTCGGATTGTTTGTTCAAGAATCAGAATTTCTTCAGTGCGGTTCGGGAAGCAGTAAGCATAGTCTGCATTTTCGCCAAGTCTGCACATGTTTTGTGACATTTTTGTATCACCGAGAAGAGAGTATACATATCCCTGATAGTAAAAAATCATTGGAGACTCATCTCTGCAGGAGGACAGGATGCGAAGTGCATCTTCGTAAAAGCCTGCTTTCATATAATCCAGTGAGAGTTCAAGATAATTGTGTGAAGGAATTCTCATGGCTTTTTTCCATTCGTCCAGATTACCGGAAGCGAGTGATTTCTCATAGCGAATTCCCATGTCCAGTGGGTCGATGTTCTGGCTTTCATCAAGGAATGTAGTGCAGTCATTACCTAAGGCACGAAGAATGCGCGCCTTTAAAGTACGTGCTTTCATGTTGTGCCAGTTTCGGATAAGTGACTGGTCGATGAAGGCAAGAGCATCCGCATATGCTGCCTTTTTGCAGGACAGAGAGGAAAGCCAGTAATAGCCGCTGCTTTGTGTCTCGTAACTCCAGGTTGCCTTGTAAAATGCATCGAATGCGGCATCGTCTTTTCCGGTCATGACAAATGCGAGTCCTAAGTTGAAATAACATTCCCCATAATAAGGATTTGGGTTTTTCCATGTCTGCTTTTCAATTGCTTTCTGAAATAGTGAAATGCTTTCCTCAAAATTTCCACGGCGAAGATTCAAAAGACCATACCCATTATTCAAACGGATATCGGAAGGGTCACGTTTCAGACCTTCTTTATAGTAATCATCAGGAGAAAAAGTAGCGTGGCGGTATTGCTCGAGATGAAGCGCTCCAAGGTACAATTCTTCTGTGGACTTTAATTCAGATGGAGGAAGAAGAGGATCGGCAGGTTCAGGTGTCGGGATAAGTTCCGGTGCTGCTTCGGTGTAAGAGACAAGAATATGTCCATTTTCTTCTTCGAGTGTGATGGTACAGCCAACTAATGTTTCCAGATCAGTGGAGAACGAGACATCATAAATATCCGTCGGAGAAATGGAAATACGGTCTCTGAAAAGAATTTCGTTTTCTCTGGATACTTTCACGGTTACATTTTCAAACGGGCTTGATGTATAAGCCTTGACCAGACATGTTTTCCCGCAAAGTTTTATATTGACAGAAGCATCCTTTGTGGCATTTTTTACACGCCCAACATGTTTATATGGCATGAAATGCTGGGTAAAAGTCTTTTCCTCGTAAGGTTTTAACCAGGTAAAATCGGGCTGATTGTCTGCATATACACCGGTCATAAGTTCGATGTATGGCCCATCGGTTTCTGTTAAATTTCTGTCCCATGCCTGACCAAAATCACTGTTTCCCCATGTCCATTGTTTTTTGCCGGGAGAGATATGATGATCTGCCACATGGAGAAGTCCGGCATCCAGCTTTTCATCGAAATTTCCGATAAAATCATAATCAGAGTGGGCAGCCATATAAGAAGTAGGAACTTTTATGTTGCGGTAACAGGAAATATCTACACCTTCAGAATAGTCATATTTATAATATTCTCCGGTTGCAATCGGAAAAGAGGATACTGCACGTTTTCCGTGATCCATGACCGCATGTACATCCGGTGGAAATACAGAATAAGTGTGTTCGTTTACCGGAACTGCCGGATTTGCCCACCAGAGAAAAGTCTGGGGTGTATCTGTGCGGTTGTAAAGTTGGCCCTTGATTTCTATGTAAGCTTTGTCAGGATACAGTGTAAATGCAGCCATTCCCTTTGTGCCGTACATTTTGTCGATTTCACTGATATAAACAGTGGAGGAACCATCTGCGTTCTCTTCCAGACAATAGTCTACAGGACAATAGGTTGACGGACGATGATGCTGTGGCCAGTTAAATTCGATTCCGCCGGAAATCCATGGGCCGGTCAGACCGACGAGAGCCGGTTTGATTACATGATTATAATATACGAAATCATAATTGTTGGTTTTATCGAGAGCTCTCTGGATTCTTCCGCCGAGCTCAGGAAGGATCATAATTAACAGATAATCATTTTCCATAAAAACTGCCTGATATTCTACATCTTCTTTTTGGTCAGATATTTTCTCTGTTACCGGGAGAGGATAAACTTTTCCGGTACTGCCCTGATAAGCTCTGTTTTCCAGAAAAAGAGGACTTTTTTCCGGTGCAGCGGCTTTGTAGGTTGGAATTACAATCTTTTCTTCCCATGCGTGAACCTTATTAATATGCATGTGTATCTCCTTTCAACCAAACTTGCAAATGTTCTTCACATTTATTTTTGGATTTTTAAGCTTAAATTGATCGTTCATAAATTACTGTTTCTGATTTTAGAATAGCATATGGTGGCGTATGAGAAAATGTCATATACCATAAAAAAATGGACAATATTCTTTACCGGTGATATATTGAAAAAAAGAATTGCATGAAGGTGATACCTATGAAAGATACCTGTGATAATATCCGTAAAGATATAAATGCAGAGGAGACTCAAAGGAAAGCAGAAGGCTTCCGGGACGAAAAGTATATTATCATTCCGACAGAATCGTTTGCGGAATATATGGAACATCCACTGGTAAAGGCCGCTTATCTCACGGATGTAGGCTTCTTCCCGAAAGCGAGGGAGCATTACAAAGAAAGAGAAGAGGGGGCAGAACAGTATATTTTGATCTACTGTACGGAGGGGAAAGGAAGTATTGAAGTAGAAGGGGAAAAATACGAGCTTGGAAAATCCGATGCATTTTGCATTCCCAAAAACAGAAGACACAGATATTATGCGGACAAAAAAGAACCATGGAGTATTTTATGGGTCCATTTTAAAGGGGAAAACACAAAATATTTTCCTTTGGAAGAGAAAAGGCTTGTCCATATGAATTCCCGTCACAGTGACAACAGGGTGATGGTACTTTTTAAACTTTTGTTCCGCGTTCTGGAAAAGAACTATACACTTGGGAACTTTATCTATATCTCCCAGGTTCTTTTGCTGATCTTGTCTGAGATATATTTCCGGGAAAAGACGGATGAAAGCACAACACAAGATCGACATGTAACAATGGTTGTCCGGTTTATGTATCAGAATCTTCATAGAAATCTTACCCTTCAGGAGATTGCGGATGAAGTTGAACTTTCAAAGAGCTATCTGAATGCGATATTTAAGGCACAGACCGGACGAGCTCCGGTGGAGTTTTTCATCCATTTAAAAATGCAGGAAGCATGCAAGCTTCTAAAATCAACAGATATGTATATATACGAAGTGAGTGCAGAGCTTGGCTATACGGACCAGTATTACTTTTCGAGAATTTTTAAAAAAGTGGTGGGAGTATCGCCGAAAGATTACAAAACGGGAGACTACTTTTATTGTGAGTAAAATAGTCCATGAAATGATAGAATATGGAATTTTTACAGGAAGGTGGTCATGCTATAATCGAAATAGAAAGTTGCGAAAGATATAAACCAGAAGAACAGGAGGATTTAAGATTATGGATATCAAACTTCCAAAAAAAATGCTTGGTATGAAGCTTCCGGGAGGAGCAAAGGTAGAAGCAGTTGAAGTCGATGTACCTACACCGGGGCCGGGACAGGTGCTTCTTAAAATGAAAGCGGCAAGTCTGTGCGGCAGTGACCTGAAATTTATCTATTATGAACATACAGATAAGACTGGCGGGGCGAGGTATGACGATGTGATCGCAGGACATGAGCCCAGTGGCCAGGTTGTAGCTGTGGGAGAAAAGGTAGATGATTTCAAAGTAGGGGATCGCGTAGTTGTGTATCACATTCAGGGATGCGGATACTGTGATGAATGTAGAAAAGGGTATTTTATTAACTGTCAGAATCCGGAAAGGCGGGCATATGGATGGCAGAGAGACGGTGCGCTGGCAGAATATATGGTGGCAGATGTGAGCACATGTATCCATCTTCCGGATTTTCTTACCTATGAAGATGGCGCAATGATAGCATGTGGATTTGGAACGGCATATCAGGGCCTTTTAAGAGCTGGGGTATCCGGAAAAGACCGTGTGCTTGTAATGGGTCTTGGACCTGTGGGACAGGCGGCAATTATACTTGCGAAAGCGCTCGGTGCCCAGACGATCGGCGTTGATATTTCGGAAGAACGCATGGCTATGGCTGAAAAGATTGGGGCAGATTTAGTCCTGAAGGGCGATGATGGTGTTGTGGAACGCGTGATGGAAGAGACAAACGGAAAAGGTGTAGAGGTTGCAATTGACTGTTCCGGCAGCAGTATCGGACGTCATAGATGTCTGGAAGTAGCGAGAATGTGGGGCAATGTTGTATATCTTGGTGAACAGGGAACCGTTACCTTTGAGCCAAGTCCGCTTCTGCTTCATAAAAATCTGACTTTGCATGGCTCCTGGGTGACATCGGTAGGAAACA
This sequence comes from Lachnospiraceae bacterium, assembly GCA_051879455.1. GTDB lineage: Bacteria > Bacillota > Clostridia > Lachnospirales > Lachnospiraceae > MD308. Next base: position 23,430 of record JBJEMB010000185.1, on the reverse strand, counting down.
TGGAAAGACTCGTGGAGCTCCTTGACCGTAAAAAAATCCATCCAAGCCAGATTATCACGCACAGATTTCCACTTCGTGAGACAGACAAGGCATTTGAAATATTTGCAACAGGAAAAACAGGAAAAGTGTGCATAGATCATGAGATGGAATAAAAGGGGACGATAATATGAGTGCACTTTTAAAAGTCAGGAACTGGCTTTCAGAAAAAGGATACGATGGAGTTTTGCTTGGCAGGAGAGATAATTATACATGGATCAGCGGTGGTGCTAAAAACCATGTGCTTTCTTCGGAAGAGACAGGTGTTGCGTATTATGTCATCCGAAAAAGTAACATAGAGCTTATTGCAGACAGCAGCGATCTGGCAAGAATGTTAGCGGAACAGAACCCTCTGGGAGCAGAAGGAGTGCTCGTTCCATGGTATGAATCTGTGGCAGAATATGTAAAAAGAATGACCTCAGATGGAGTTTATGTGTCAGATACGGGCGTAGGAGAGACGAGGAATGTTCAGGAAGAGCTCAGAGAACTTCGAATGATCTTGTCTGAGTCGGAAATAGAGAAGTATCGTGAGATTGGTGCTCTTTGTGCCAGACTGGTAGAAGGAGTCTGCCGTGATGCAAAAGTTGGAGATTCTGAAGAAAAAATCGCCTGTATGCTAAAATGCAGATGCCTGGAAAACGGAATCAGCCCGGATTGCGTTCTTGTGGGAGCAGATGAGAGAATTATAAATTATCGTCATCCTATGCCGACAGATAAAAAGATCGCGAAAAGTCTTATGGTCGTGCTTGGTGGTGAAAAATATGGGCTTAACATCAGTTTGACAAGAATGGTATATTTTGCAGATATACCGGAAGAAATCCGTAACAGATATGAAAAGACTGCATATATTTTTGCATGTATGCAGAGGATGATGGCAGATGGAAAGTCTTATCGTGGGTATTTTGAAGACGTACAGCGCCTGTATAAAGAATCCGGTTATGATGGAGAGTGGAAAATGCATCACCAGGGAGGACCTACCGGATATGCCTGCCGGGAATGTGTCGTAACGCCATACACGGACGATGTTATACATAAAGGCTATGCATATGCGTGGAATCCAACCATTCAGGGAACAAAATGTGAAGAAACCACATATTTGTCAGACAAAGGTGTAGAAATATTTACAGAAACCAGTGAGTGGCCAAGAAAAAGAGTAGATACACCGTACGGAGATTTTTCTGTCGCAGATATTTTGAAAAGATAATAAAATCTGTTAATTCAAAAAAAGAGCAAAAATTGTAAAATAATAGTATAGAATTTTGAAAAAGCTGGAGAATACCAGCTTTTTCTGCATTTTTGCAGGGTGCATTAAAAAAATATACAACAAAACGACTGATTTTGTAGAGTAGATTATTAGAAATAGATGAAAGTATATTGAAAAAATAAGATAAGCATGGTATAATAATTGCATGTTTAGAAAATACTTAAATAAACATCTTAATAAAGTTGGCATAAAAAGAGTGAACATGAGCGATGAAAAGAAGTACAAATAACTCAGAAGTCAAAAAATTAAATAGAAATCGCGTGTTCCGTTACATAAATGACAGAGACGAGACATGTATGCCAGAGATTTCTGCTGCACTTGACATCAGCAGTCCGACAGTTTTGACGATTGTCAATGAACTGAAAGAGGACAATCTCATTACAGAAGTGGGAGAATTTAAATCAACTGGAGGGCGGAAAGCAAAAGCGATTGCGTCCATAAAAGACAGCAGATATACAATTGGGCTTGATATTACGAAAAATCACATTGGGATAATATGCACAGATTTATCCAGGAAAACATTAAAGTATGAAAGAGTTCCGAAAATATTTGAAAATTCAGTGAGATATTTTACTGAGCTGGGCGATATGGTATGTAGATTTGCAGGAGAGAATCATATATCGGATGAGAAGATAGCTGGAGTTGGCATTGCAGTGCCGGCCATTGTGGATCTGGAGAGAAATTTGATTACGAATTCCCGAGCTTTGGATGTGTATAATGTACCATGTGAAAAATGGAAATCTTTTATTCCATATCCATGTGAGTTTATCAATGATGCAAATGCAGCGGCGATGACAGAAAATATCCGATATAGCGACAAGAGAAGTATGGTATATCTGTCACTGAGCAATACTGTAGGGGGTGCGATCATTTTCTGGACAAAGGAAGATGAGAAGAATATAACGGAGCCTCTGGGCGGAAGCTTTGGGAAGATGTATGTAGGAGATGAGTGGAGAAGCGGTGAGTTTGGTCATATGGTGATCCACCCGAACGGAAAAAAGTGTTATTGCGGAAAAGAGGGATGCCTGGATGCATATTGTTCGGCACTTAATCTGGCGGATCTGGAGAATGGAAAGCTGGAAAGGTTTTTTGAACAGATGGAAGCAGGCAATAAAGCGTACAGGCAGATATGGAACAGATATCTTGATGATCTGGCGATAGCGGTTGATAATTTGAGAATGTGCTTTGACTGTGAAGTTGTATTGGGCGGATATGTAGGCTGCTATATGGAACCGTATATGTCGGAAGTGAGAAGACGTGTGGCTGAAAAGAATATTTTTGATGATAACGGCGAATATGTTCGTGCATGTAAATACAAAAAAGCAGCAACTGCCTTAGGCGCAGCCATTTATCAAATCGAAAAGTTTATTTCTTCTGTATAATTATATAAAATGATAAAAAAATAACATTATGCAAAATGTATAAAAATTCAAATGGGATTTTGGAAGATATTACATCTTGTACAAAAAAAGGTTCAAAGCTATAATAAAAACAACATTTATAAAACACCTTTAAAAAAGTGATGTAAATATCTGTAAGTTATTTACAGATGCAGAAGAAGGAGGAGAAGACAAAATGGGAATTATTGAAAAGATGAGATTGGACGGGAAAGCAATCTATGTAACAGGTGCAGCAAGTGGTATCGGTAAATGTGCAGCTATGGCATTCGCTGAGGCAGGTGCTGACGTAGCAATCGTTGATATTAATATCGAAGGTGCTGAAAAAGTTGCAAAAGAGATTGCGGAAGCTACAGGTTCCAAGACAATCGCAATCCAGTGTGATGTTACAAATCAGGAACAGGTCGAAGCAATGGTTGCAAAAGTTGTTGAGACATATGGCAAACTTGATGCATGTTACAACAATGCAGGTATTGCACTTAATGTACCGGCAGAAGAGATGACATATGAACAGTGGCTTAAAGTTATCAATATCAATCTTAACGGTGTTTTCCTCTGTGCAACAGCAGCAGGACGTGTTATGTTAAAACAGGGATATGGTTCTATTATCAATACAGCATCCATGTCCGGACATATCGTTAACGTTCCACAGCCACAGTGTGCATACAATGCATCAAAAGCAGGCGTTATCTTACTTACAAAATCACTGGCTATTGAATGGGCTAAGAAAGGTGTTCGTGTAAACTGTATCAGCCCTGGATATATCGGAACAGAGCTTATTATGAATGCACCACATCTTAAACCACTTATTGAGCAGTGGAATGCAATGGCTCCTATGGGAAGACTTGGAAAACCGGAAGAATTACAGTCGATTCTTGTATATCTTGCAGGTGATTCCAGCACATTTACAACAGGTTCTGACATCGTTGTAGACGGAGCATTTACATGTTTCTAAATTTTTAAAGATTGTTATAGCATACGGCTATACATATAAAAACACTATATTTTTAAGGAGGACAAATGTATGAAGAAAAAAGTGTTAAGTGCAATTCTTTGCATCGCAATGGTTGCAACAATGCTGGTTGCCTGCAGCAGCTCAGGTAGCTCAGAGGAAAGCGCAGATGACAGCAGCGAAGAGGCAAGCGGAGGCGGAAAGAAAATTGGTATCACAATCCAGAACTATGAGAATGCTTACTGGGCAGGCGTTATGAGCAAGCTCGACCAGATTCTTAAAGATGAAGGATATGAAGCTACAATCGTAGGTTGTGAAGAGAACTCTGCTAAACAGATTGAGCAGATCGAGAACTTCATCACATCCGGATGTGACCTTATCATGGTTCACCCAAATGATGCAGATGCAGTTGAAGAAGTTTGCGGACGTGCACTTGACGAAGGCATCAAAGTTATGTGCTGGGATAACTCGATGGAAAATACTACAGCTAACTGGGTTCTTGATAACACAGCTCTTGGTAAAGAAATTGGTAAAACAGCAGCTGCTTTCATTAACGAGCACTATACAGCTGACAACAAAGCTCAGGTTTGTGTAATTGGTAAACCAGATACACAGGTTCTGTTAGAGAGACAGAATGGTATCGAAGCTGGTCTTGAAGAAAACTGTGAAGATAACTACGAAATCGTAGCTACAATCGACGGTGTAGTTAACAACGAAGTTCAGTCCAAAGCTGAGACAGTTCTTCAGGCTCATCCAGATTGTAAAGTATGGGTAGGTGTAGGTGCAGGTGCCATGATCGGTTCCAACACAGCTCTTCTTGCTAAATACGGCGGAAAAGGAAAGATTCCGGAGGATGTAGGTGTTATCACAACAGACGTTACAACAGAGCAGTTAAATTCTCTTCAGGCTGGAGACGAGGCTGTTAGAGCTATCGTAGGTTTCGAGGGATCCAATACAGATACAGCTCAGGCTTGTTTCGAAATGTTCAAGAGAATTCTTGATGGCGATGACTTCGCAGATGGAAAAGACGTATACAGACCAACAATGGAAATCAACGCTGACAATATCGAAGAAATCCAGGCAGGAATGTAATAGTTGTCGAACTTAACAGCTAGTAAATGATAGTTTATGAAGGCGGCTACATAAAGCTGCCTTCAAATAATATAGTCACGGGGGATGAATATGAGCGAAGAATATGTATTACAATTACAGCATATAAGAAAAGAATACCCGGGTGTTGTTGCGCTGAAAGATGTTACTCTTGAATTAAAGCAGGGCGAGATTCTTGCGCTGATCGGAGAGAACGGTGCAGGAAAGTCTACTCTGATCAAGTGTTGTTCCGGAGCGGTTATTCCGACTTCCGGTAAAATTATTGTAAACGGCAAAGAATTCACGAGTATGACACCTCAGCTTGCGGCAGAGAATGGAATTGCAATTATTTATCAGGAATTTAACAACGTAAAGGAATTGTCTGCAGCAGAAAACTTATTCTTAGGACGCCCTATCAGAAAAGGTGTTATTGTTGATAAGGCTGCAATGGAGAAGGAAGCAGCTAAGGCTTTTGAGAGATTAAATATTAAGATCAATCCAAAGGAATTGATGAAGAACCTGACAGTAGGTTATCAGCAGATGGTTGAGATTGCAAAGGCAATTCAGCAGAATGCAAAGATTTTGATTATGGATGAGCCTTCAGCACCTCTTACAAGTGCAGAGGTTGAGAGTATGTTCAAAGTAGTTGAACAGCTTCGTGCGGAAGGAATTTCTATCATTTATATTTCACACAGACTGGAAGAAATTTATCGTTTGTCAGATCGAATCCTTGTTCTTCGAGATGGCGAGTACGTTAAGACTTTGATCACAAAAGACAGTGAAGTTCAGGAACTGATTAAACTGATGGTAGGTCGTGAGCTTACTGAGTCTTATCCGCCTAGAGGAGACTGTATCAAAAAAGATGATGTACTTCTTGAACTCAAGAACGTTACAGGTAATGGCGATAAGAATATTTCTCTGAAAGTTCGCAGAGGAGAGATTCTTGGACTGGGCGGACTGGTAGGTGCCGGACGTACAGAGCTTGCTGAGATGATTTTTGGCGCAGCGACAAAAGAGTCTGGACAGATTATTTTTAAAGGCAAAGAAGTTAACCCGAAGAGTCCAAGGGAAGCGATAGATTTAGGTATAGCACTTGTGCCGGAAGATAGAAAACGTCATGGCGCAATGCTTGGTATATCCATTAAAAATAATATTAATATGCCGATATATCAGAAGAATTCAACTCTGAGTGTCATTGATTCGAAAAAGGAATGGGAAATTGCTGAGAAATATGAGAAGAATATGGCAATTAAGACGCCATCGCTGAACCAACTTGTTAAGAACTTAAGTGGTGGTAACCAGCAGAAGGTTATTCTTGGAAGATGGCTGGCTGCTGATTCTGAGTTGATTATCTTTGATGAACCTACACGTGGTATTGACGTAGGTGCGAAATACGAGATATACAAATTAATGAATGACTTAGTAGAAAAAGAAGGAAAGGCAATTCTGATGATTTCTTCTGAAATGGAAGAATTAATGGGTATGTCTGATAGAATTATAGTACTGGCAGAGGGTGACATGACCGGTGAACTCAGCAAAGATGAGTTCAGCCAGGAGACAATTATGGCATATGCATCAGCAGCCAAAGTTGAGGAGGTCTAATGTAATATGAAAGAAAACAAAGTTCTAAATCAATTAAAAGATAAGGCAATCTGGCTTGTACTTATTGTTCTGGTAATTGTCTTTACGATTGCTAACCCGAGATTTATCAGCGCTAGTAACCTGCTTACACTGCTTCGTCAGGTTTCTATGTACGGTATTGCTTCTATTGGTATGACATTTGTTATCCTGCTTGGTGACATTGACCTTTCAACAGGTACAATTATTTCTTTTGTAAATATTATCTGTGCTTATATGATGGTTAATATGGGCATGAACCCAGTTTTAGCAGTTCTTGTATCAATGGTTGCAGCAACATTAATCGGTGTTTTGAATGGTTTCATGGTATCCACAATTGGTATCCCTGCAATCATTGCTACATATGCATCACAGACAGCTTTCTATGGTCTTGCACTTATCATTTGCGGTGGTATGCCTATCAGTGGATTTTCTGATGGATTTGCTGTTATCGGTCAGGGATATGTTGGTATTGTTCCGATCCCGGTTATTATCATGGCAGTTTGTTTTGCAATTGGTTCCTTTATCTTAAACAAAACTTATTTTGGACGTTACTTTTACGCAGTAGGTGGTAACATTGAGGCTGCTAAACTTTCCGGTATCCGTGTAGGAAGAATCAAATATCTTGTATTTGCTATTTCCGGATTTTTCGCAGGACTTGCTGGTATCGTAATGCTGTCCCGTACAGCTTCCGGTAATGCATCATCTGGTGCTGACGGATTCGAATTTGAAGTTATCACTTGTGTAGTTTTGGGTGGTGTATCCGTTGCTGGTGGTTTAGGTAAGATGTCAGGTGTTGTAGCAGGTACATTTATTATCGGTGCACTTAAAAATGGTATGGTACTTATGAATGTTAACTCTTATGTTCAGAAGATCGTTATGGGTGTCGTACTTGCCTGTGCAGTAGGATTTGACTGTATCCAGAATAAGAAACGTCAGAACTAGTCTGAAAATTGTTATAACTTAAAACTTCAAAAACCCAGCAAATAGTTGTATTTGCTGGGTTTTTCTGCATAAAAAGGAGAGTGGAAGATATGAAAGCAGCAGTATATCATGGTGTACATGATTTGAGAGTTGAAGAGGTACCTGTAAGAGCGTTAAAAGATAATGAAGTTATGATACAGGTAAAATATTGTGGAGTTTGCGGCACTGATATGCATATATTCAATGGCGATGGAGGTTCCTTTGAGGTAAATCCTCCGTTGATTCCCGGACATGAATTTTCGGGTGTTGTCGCAAAAGTAGGAGAAAAAGTTACCAGTGTTAAGCCGGGTGACAGAGTAAGTGGGGATCCAAATGATATGTGCGGAGAGTGTTATTTCTGCAAAAATGCGATGCAGCATTTCTGTACAAACAATGTTGGAGTTGGTACTACTGTAGATGGTGGTTTTGCAGAGTATGTAATAATGCGTGAAAAACAGGTGTATAAATTTTCTGATGACTTAAGCTTTATTGAAGCTGCAATGGCAGAACCGGTTTCCTGCTGTCTGCATGGAATAGATCTTTGTAATATCAGATCAGGATGTACAGTGCTTGTAATGGGTGGCGGTCCGATTGGAATGATTATGATGCAGCTTGCGAAGAATGCGGGAGCAGCAAGAGTGATTATGTCAGAACCTGTTGAAGAAAAAAGAGAACAGGCATTAAAACTTGGTGCAACAAAAGTTATTAATCCGATTGAAGAGGATGTAGAGGCTGTGCTTGCAGAGTACTGTGAAAACGTAGATGTCGTAATCGAATGTGTCGGAAATATCCATACTCAGGAAGATGCAATTAAATTTGCGGGAAAAGGAGCAACGATCATGTACTTTGGTCTCGCTTCACCAGATCAGGCGTTGCCACTAAAGCCGGATGATGTATTCAAGAAGGAACTTACGATTACCTCTTCTTTTATTAATCCATATACATTTGAACGTGCGATTCGGGTTCTTGAATCGAAGACAATTGAACTGGAAAGTCTGATTACTAATATTGTACCTCTGGACAATATTGTTGATGTGTTTACAAAACCGGAATTCAGGAGAGCGGGAAAGGCAATGATAAAAATTTCTGATTAAAAGCTGTGTTGATTCGTGTGGGATTCCGTATTATAATAGGATATATGAATAAAAGATTAGAGACAGGAATGAATTATGGGGACTAAAAAAATAAGTGTTAATGAAATTAAGATTAAAAACCGTCAGATGATTTATCAATATATCCGCTCACATGGAGCAGTGTCAAAACAAGATATTGTAGTGGCGCTTCAGCTTAGCCTTCCTACGGTCACACAGAATCTGGAATATCTAAAAAATCAGGGATTGATTGAAGATTCTGAGCAGATTAAGAATACCGGAGGACGCAATGCAACGGCATATACCTGCGCGTCTCAGGCTAAGATGGCAGTGGGGGTGAATCTGACTGTACATCATATGAATGCAGTGGCAGTAGATCTGTCCGGAAATGTTGTAAAACTTGTGAAAGAACGGATTCGGTTTAATCTTGAGGATGAAGCTTATCTCAAACGATTGGGAGAGGTTGTTGAACAGGTTAAGACAGAAGCAAATATTTCTGGTGAGAATCTTCTGGGAGTAGGTATCTCGGTGCCGGGAATCATTTCAGATGATGGAAATACCGTTGAATATGGTCTCACTTTGGGATTTACGGGAAAGAAAAAAGAAGAGATTGCAAAATACATTCCGTATAAGAGCAGGCTTGTTCACGACTCCTATGCTGCAGGATATATGGAGACATGGGATAATCACAGAGGCCAGAACGCATTTTATATCAGCTTGAATAACAGTGTCGGAGGTGCGGTGATCATTGATGGTGAAGTCTATGGCGGCGATACGCAAAAGGGCGGCGAGATCGGACATATGACAGTAGTGCCGCAGGACGGCGAGATGTGCTATTGTGGTAAAAGAGGCTGTTTTGACACAGTATGCAAGGCAGGTAATCTTGATCAGTATACGGATGGAAATCTGGAGGAATTTTTTCACTGTTTAAGATCCGGAGATGAAAAAGCAAAAGCGTTGTGGGACCGATATCTTGATGATCTGTCTATGGCAATCCATAATATACGGATGTTATTCGATACGGAAATTATTTTGGGAGGGTATGTAGGTACACATATCGGAGAATACATGAGCGAGCTGTGTGAGAGAGTGAATGAGAGAGATCCATTTAACGATGATGCGAATGAATTTCTTTCTATTTGCCGTTACAAAGTTGAAGCATCGGCAGCTGGAGCAGCTGCTTTCTTCATAGATGAGTTCATGAATGATATATAACATTGTGCAATATAACTAAAAAAGGAAGTTATAATTTAAGGATTCTGTTAATTGACAGAATCCTTTATAGCATGTATTATTTAAATAGGTTTTATAAAACATATTTAAAAAAGGAAAAAGATAGGAGGAGAACGATGAATTATTTATTAGGAACGGACATTGGAACATCAGGTACTAAGACAATTATGATGGACACAAATGGAAAACTGATTGCGCAGGATCTGCAGGAATACGATGTGCTGACACCAAAGCCGCTCTGGGCAGAGCAGTGGCCGGATGTGTGGTATGAGGCAACAAAAGACTCTATCCGCAATTGTGTAGCCAAAGCTGTTGAAGCAGGGGTTGCCAAGGAAGATGTAAAAGGAATTGCAATCAGTGGTCTGTATGGAGGTTCAGGAATTCCGCTTGATGAGAACATGAAAGCAGTTCGCCCATGTATGATCTGGATGGATAGAAGAGCTGACGAAGAAACAAAATGGGTTCTTGATAATATTGGCGAGGAAAAACTTCTTGAGATTACACATAATGGTGCCGACCCATATTACGGATACACAAAGATTCTCTGGATGAAGAATCACGAGCCTGAGAACTGGGCAAAGACAAAGTTATTCCTTCCTCCAAACGATTATGTAATATACAAGCTCACAGGAGAAGTTGCAATTGATTACTCTTCAGCAGGAAATATCGGCGGTATCTTTGACATGAATAAGCGTGAGTGGTCAGAAGAACTTATGGATGCTATGGGAATTCCTGCATCTATGATGCCACAGCGTATTGTAGAATCCACAGATATTGTGGGAGGAATGACAAAAGAAAGTGCAGAGGATCTTGGACTTTGGGAAGGTATTCCGGTTATTGCCAGCGGTATCGACTGCGGAGCTGCAAATATTGGACTTGGAGTATTTGAGTCTGGTGTATATGCGGCAGCAATTGGAACATCTATGTGCGGAGCATTGATTTCTGATAAACCGGTAAAAGGAAAAGGTCTGATCGTATGGCCCTATCTGTATGACGCAAAACATCTTTCTTACTATTTTGCAGGTGGAAACACAGCCGGTGCGATTGTAAAATGGTTCCGCAACACACTTTGCCAGTGGGAGCTTGAGAATCAGAAAAACGGCGGTCCGAACATGTATGACGTATTGAATGGACAGGCAGAGCAGATTCCGGCAGGAAGTGAAGGACTCGTAGTATTACCGTACTTCATGGGTGAGAGAAGCCCAATCTGGGACTCTGATGCAAAAGGAACAATTGTAGGACTTTCCCTTGCACATACAAAGGGACATCTTTACAGAGCATTTCTTGAGGCTGTTGCGTACTGTCTGCGTGATGCGATGGAAGCAACAGGTGAGGATCTTGGCGAATATATTCTTATTGCAGGTGGTGTTACAAAATCAAAAGTATGGAGACAGATCTTTGCAGATGTAACAGGTTATCCGGTTGTTTGCCCAATCTATGATGTAGAGGCAAATATGGGAGATGTAATGCTTGCCGGAATCGGTACAGGACTTCTTACATACGAAGAAGTGCAGAAATGGCAGGTTCTGGATGATAAGATTATGCCAAATAAAGAAAATCATGAGAAGTATAATGAATACTTCAAGCTTTACAAGAGTATTTATAATAACTTGAAAGGCGATATGAAAGAACTGACAAGAATCCGTTAGTTCAAAAAGATACAGGGTGTTTTTTAATTTGGGACGTAGTATTTTTACAAAATACTACGTCCCAAATTTATATACAATTTTCTACCACACTGAAAAAACCACATAAAAACAACAAATAAATAGTTGAATTATGTTGGGATATATGCTAATATAATTTTGAAAACAACGAAAAACAACTGTTTATTTGTATTGTAAAAGGAGGCTTAAGAATGCAAAGGTACTATTTAGCTGTGGATATTGGTGCTTCCAGTGGCCGGCATATTCTGGCGACCTTTGAGAATGGAAAGATGCAGCTTGATGAAGTTTACCGTTTTCAGAACGGAATGCAGGAGAAAAACGGAGCGCTGTGCTGGGATTTTGACAGACTTTTTGCTGAAATTAAGCAAGGAATGAAAAAGTGCAAAGAGATTGGTAAGATACCGGTTTCTATGGGAATTGATACCTGGGGTGTGGATTTTGTTTTGCTTGACAGTAAAGATAAGGTACTTGGACAGACGGTTGGATACAGAGACAGCCGAACCCAGGGAATGGATAAAAGTATAGAAGCGATCATCCCTCAGGAAAAGCTTTATGAAAGAACAGGTATTCAAAAGCAGGTTTACAATACAATCTATCAGCTCCAGGCAATCAAGGAGAATAATCCGGAATACTTAGAACGTGCGGATTCCATTCTTATGACACCGGATTACTTCCATTTTTTACTGACTGGCGTTAAGAAGATGGAGTATACGATTGCATCTACGAGTCAGATGATCAGTGCCAGGATTAATGACTGGGATATGGATCTGATTAAGATACTTGGATTTCCGGAAAAAATATTCAGGAGTGTTTCCATGCCAGGAACGATAGTAGGAAATTTATCCGAGAAGGTAAAAGAAGAGGTTGGATTTGACTGTAAAGTTGTCTTACCGGCATCTCACGACACGGGCTCGGCGGTCCTTGCTGTTCCGGCAGAAGGAGAGAATGTACTTTATATCAGCTCGGGGACATGGTCTTTAATGGGAGTAGAAAGAGAAGAGCCGGATTGTTCCGTGCAAAGTATGAAGGCAGATTTTACAAATGAAGGCGGATACAATCACAGGTACAGATATTTAAGAAATATCATGGGACTTTGGATGATCCAGTCTGTAAAAAAAGAGCTTGCTAAAGATATGAGCTTCGGAGAAATCTGCGCTATGGCGGAGAAAGAAAATATTTCTTCTATTGTAGATTGCAATGATGAGAGTTTTCTTGCACCTAAGAACATGGCAGAAGCGGTGAGAGATTTTTGCAGGAGAACGGATCAGCAGGTTCCGGAGACAATAGGAGAACTCGCGGCGGTCATCTATAACAGTCTGGCGAAATGTTATGCAGATACATTAAAGCAGATGGAAGAAATCACGGGAAAATATTACGATACCATTTATGTTGTAGGTGGAGGTTCTAATGCGGATTATCTGAATAAGTTGACATCGCGATACACAAAGAGGAAAGTTTCGGCAGGACCGACTGAGGCAACTGCAATTGGTAATCTGGCAGTGCAGATGCTTAGTGATGGTGTGCTTAAAGATCTTTCAGAGGCAAGAGGCTGTATTCGAAAATCATTTGATATAAAGTTGTATTCAGAGATGTAAAAAAATAACCAGAAAAACAAAATATTTATATGAAAAAAGGAGAAAAACAATGAGAAGTGAACTTGAAATCAAAAAAGAGATGTGTGAAATCGGTAAAAGGGTATATAATAGGGGTATGGTAGCTGCCAACGATGGCAATTTTTCCGTAAAATTAAATGAAAATGAATTTTTATGTACACCAACAGGAGTTAGTAAAGGATTCATGACACCTGAGTATATTTGTAAAGTAGATGCAAAAGGAAATGTTCTTGAGGCAAATGAAGGATTCCGCCCATCATCAGAGGTAAAGATGCATTTGAGAGTCTATCAGGAGCGTCCGGATGTAAATGCAGTTGTACACGCTCATCCGATGTATGCCACTACATTTGCAATTGCAGGAATTCCTCTTATGGAGCCTATTATGCCGGAGGCAGTAATCTTTCTTGGAGGTGTTCCGCTTGCTAAATACGGAACACCATCTACTGTTGAAGTGCCGGATTCAATTATGCCATATATTCAGGAATATGATGCAGTACTGTTGGAAAATCACGGGGCACTTACATATTCTGACTCTCTGCTGAATGCATATCATAAGATGGAATCTGTAGAATTTTATGCACGTCTTATGTATCAGGCAAAGATGATCGGAGGTCCTCAGATCCTCGATGAAAAGAGAGTAGAAGAACTCTATGAGATCAGAAGAAATATGGGACTTTCAGGAAAGCATCCGGCAGTGAAATAGTAAAGGATGGTTGGGCAGGAGGTGTCAGAATGCTTGCAATAGAAAGGCGGAATGAAATACTGGAAAAGCTCCAGGTTGAAAAAAGAGTCGTTGTCAGTGAACTTAGCCAGCATTATGGCGTATCAGAAGAAACTATCAGAAGAGATCTTGAAAAGCTGGAAAATGATGGACTGGTTATAAAGAGCTATGGTGGAGCAGTTCTGAATGAGCACAGTATTTTTGATTTACCGTTTAATATACGTAAAAATCAGATGATTGTGGAGAAGCAGAAGATAGCAGAGCTCATTGCAGAACAGGTAAGAGACGGTGAAGCAATTATGCTTGACGCAAGTTCTACGGCAGTGTATATTGCTAGGGGGTTAAGGCAAAAGAAAAAACTTACTGTCATTACAAATTCTGTTGAGATTATTGTGGAATTATTCGACGTTCCGGAGTGGAATGTAATATCGACCGGTGGTGTGTCGAGAGAACGTTCCTTTGCTCTGGTCGGTCCACGAACAAATCAGATGCTTTCATATTATCATGTGGATAAAGCATTTATTTCATGCAAAGGATTAACGAAGGAAGCGGGACTTACAGATTCCGATGAACAGGATGCAGACAGTAAGAGAATGATGCTTCGCGCGGCAAAAGAAAGGATTCTGGTAGTGGATAGTTCTAAATTCGGTAAATCGGCATTTACCAGAATCACAGGGCTGGAAGAGATTCATAAAGTTGTAACCGATAAAAAACCGTCACAGCTTTGGCTGCGAGAGTTTGAAAGGTTAGGGATTGAATGTATCTATCCGGAAAAAAAGAGTAAATTATAATTATAATATAAGGAGGAAGAATCATGCCATTAGTTACATCAAAAAAAATGTTAGAGGATGCACAAAAAGGAAATTATGCAGTAGGAGCGTTTAACGCAGAGAATATGGAAATGGTAAAAGCCATCATTCAGGCAGCGGAGGAACTTCGCGCTCCGGTAATGATTCAGACAACACCGTCTACAATAAAATACGGAAGTCTGGAGACATATTTTGCAATTGTATCTGCAGAAGCAAAAAAAGCAACCGTTCCGGTTTGTCTTCATCTGGATCACGGCAGCAGCTTTGAACTTGCTATGCAGGCAATGAAAGCAGGGTACACTTCTGTTATGATCGACGGATCACATGAAGATTTCGAGGGAAATGTAGCAGTGTCCAAGAAGGTAGCAGATGTTGCAAATGCACTTGGTATCCCGGTTGAAGCAGAACTTGGAAAAGTTGGCGGAAAAGAAGATGATCTGGTGGCAGATGCAGATACAAATACAGATCCACAGGAAGCAAAAGAATTTGTGGAAAGAACAGGGGTCACTTCTTTGGCAGTAGCAATCGGAACCGCTCACGGATTTTATCATGGAACACCGGTTCTTGATAAAGAGCGTGTGACAGAGGTGAAGAAGCTTGTAGCTGTACCGCTTGTTCTTCACGGAGCATCCGGACTCAGCGAAGAAGATGTAAGAGAATGTGTAGAACGCGGAATGTGTAAAGTAAACTTTGCGACAGAGCTTCGTGTGGCATACACAGACGCATGCAAAAAACTGCTTGAGGAAAAACCTGAGACATTTGACCCGAAAAAACTGGGGGTAGTCGGAATCGAAGCAGTAAAAGAGGTTGTAAAGAGCCGTATGATCATGTGCGGATGCGATGGAAAAGCAGAGTTATAGTAATGTAGGAGGCTGTATGAAACAATATTTATTAGGTATTGATATTGGTACGAGCGCTTGCAAAATTGCCATATTTGAGGAAAACGGCAATGTAGTTGCCAGTGGAAATGGCGATTATCCGGTCTATTATCCAAAGCCGGGATGGGCAGAGCAAAATCCTGATGAATGGTGGGCAGCAGTGTGTAAGGCAGTCCGTGAGACTCTGGAAAAAGGAAATGTAAAGCCGGAAGATATTGCGGGTATTGGTATTGACGGGCAGAGCTGGTCTGCGATTCCGATGGATAAAGACGGAAATGTGCTTACTAATACACCGATCTGGATGGATACAAGAGCTGCTGACATCTGTGAAGAAATAGGGGCAAAGATTGGTGAAGATAATATTTTTGAAGTGTGTGGTAACCCTTTCAAGCCATCTTATACAACGCCAAAGATTTTGTGGTATAAAAAGAACATGCCGCAGGTTTATGAAAAAACATATAAAGTTCTTCAGTCCAACAGTTATATTGCATATCGACTGACAGGTGAATTTACCCAGGAGTTGTCTCAGGGCTATGGACTCCACTGTTTCGATATGAGAAAAGGCGTATGGGATATGGATATGTGCCGAGAGCTTGGTGTGGAACCGGGAATGCTTCCGGATATTGTTCCGTGTCATCAGGTTGTCGGAACAGTGACAAAGAAAGCTGCAGCAGAATGCGGTCTTATGGAAGGAACACCGGTTGTTGCAGGAGCGCTTGATGCAGCGTGTGGCACACTTGGAGCCGGAGTGGTACATCCGGGAGAAACACAGGAGCAGGGCGGACAGGCTGGAGGCATGAGTATCTGTCTGGATACATATAAAGCAGACCCGAGACTGATCTTAAGCTATCATGCTGTGGCAGGACAGTGGATCCTTCAGGGAGGAACAGTCGGCGGTGGAGGAGTTATGCGCTGGCTGGAGAAAGAGTTCGCAGATTATGAGAGAGTGAAAGGAAAAGAGCTTGGAGTAAGTTCTCTTCAGCTATTTAATGAAATAGCAGAAAAAGTTGCCCCGGGAAGTGACGGTATGGTATTTTTACCGTATATGTCGGGAGAACGATCTCCAATTTGGGATCCGAATGCCAAAGGAGTATATTATGGCCTGGATTTCAGCAAGACCAAAGGTCACTTTGTGCGTGCAGCTATGGAAGGCGTGGCATTGTCTCTAAGACATAATCTGGAAGTTGCCGAAGCAGCGGGAGCCACGGCCAGTGAACTTCGCGCAATGGGCGGTTCGGCAAATTCACTTCTCTGGACACAGATTAAAGCAGATGTGACAGGAAAGAAAATTATTGTTCCGTCCTCTGACACAGCCACAACTCTCGGAGCGGTCATTTTAGCGGGAGTGGGAATTGGAATGTATAAAAGCTTTGAGGAGGCTGTGGAGAAGACGGTTGTAATAAAACGTGAACATGAGCCGAATCGTGCAAATAAAGAAGTATATGATAAGACATATGAAGTATATCTTAAATTATATGAGAACTTAAAAGGTGTCATGTCAGGGAAATAATTCCTGGAAAACAGCTAAAGAAATTAAAATAACATAATAATAAAGAAAGAGGTAATAAAACAATGAAAGCAGGAGTTGTACATGCAAGAGAAGATATCAGATTCGAAGAAATTGACAAACCAACACCGGGCGAAGGTCAGGTGCTGATTAAAGTAAAATATACAGGAATCTGTGGCTCTGATATACCGAGAGTAAACGGTGATGCGTGTCATTTCTATCCAAATGTATTGGGACACGAATTTTCAGGAACAGTAGAAGAAGTGGGAGAAGGTGTTACATCTTTTAAAGCAGGCAATCGTGTGGCAGGCGTGCCGCTTATACCATGTATGAAATGTGAAGATTGCCAGAAGGGAAATTATTCTCTGTGCAAAAATTATAGTTTTATCGGTTCCAGAGAGTTTGGAAGTTTTGCGGAATATGTTGTAGTGCCGGAAACCAATGTTGTGAAATTTGAAGATTCTGTTTCATTTGAACAAGGTGCTTTTTTTGAACCGGCGACAGTTGCGCTTCACGGACTTAAAAGAGTTCCTTATGAAGGCGGAAAGACGGTTGCAATTTTAGGTGGTGGAACAGTCGGTATGTTTGTAATGCAGTGGGCAAAGATTTTTGGCGCTGCAGAAGCAGTCGTATTTGATATTGAGCCAGCTCGCCTTGAGCTTGGAAAACGCTTAGGAGCAACAGCCGGAATCAACACATTAGATAAAGACTTCATGGAGCAGGCAATGGAGCTTACAGAAGGCAGGGGATTTGATTATGTATTTGAGACAGCAGGTAATACCATTACTATGAAAATGGCATTTGAGCTTGCTGCAAACAAAGCAAATATCTGCTTCGTAGGAACTCCGACAAAAGAGATTACTTTTTCTGTAAAAGAGTGGGA
The DNA here is from genome assembly GCA_051879455.1 of Lachnospiraceae bacterium. Classification (GTDB taxonomy): domain Bacteria; phylum Bacillota; class Clostridia; order Lachnospirales; family Lachnospiraceae; genus MD308. The sequence goes on along the minus strand of JBJEMB010000185.1, from coordinate 5,710 downwards.
GAATATGAATCGTAAGGAATTTACAATGACAGGTTCATGGATGTCTTACAGTGCTCCGTTCCCGGGACAGGAGTGGAAAGCGGTTGCACATTATTTTAAGACTGGGGATCTGAAATTTGATGAGTCCTTTATCTATAAGAAAGTACCGCTCAGTCAGATTGCAGATGCATTTGAGTGGTATAAAACACCGGGGACAGTAAAAGGCAAGATTCTGATTGATAGTGAGCAATAAAGGAGAGAAAAAATGGCGATGATACATCCACTGCAGGAAATGATGGAACAAAGGAGAAAAGGTGAGAAGGTAGGAATACCTTCTTACTGCAGTGCAAATAAATACGTGTTGGAAGCAGCACTTGAGCGCGCAAAAAAATTGAATCGGCCAACTCTTATTGAGGCGACAGCTAACCAGGTAAACCAGTTTGGCGGATATACCGGTATGCGCCCAGGAGATTTTAAAAATCTTGTGACCGGATTGGCAAAAGAACTGGGAGTTTCAGAAAATCTTTTGATATTGGCCGGAGATCACCTTGGGCCTTTGACCTGGAGCAATGAGCCGGAAGCCGAAGCTATGAAGAAAGCAGAAGATCTGGTTAGAGAGTTCGTGGAAGCCGGATTTACTAAGATTCATCTTGATACGAGTATGAAGCTTGGTGATGACTCTAAAACAGAAATGCTTGCGACAGAGGTGATTGCAAGAAGAGGAGTGCGTCTGTACAAAGTCTGCATGGAAGCATATGAAAAATTAAAAGCAGAAGATCCAGAGGCAATGCGTCCGGTATTTATTATCGGAAGCGAAGTACCGATCCCGGGAGGTGCACAGGAAGCAGAAGAAGGCATCAGTGTGACAAGACCGGAAGATTTCCGCGATACAGTGGACACATATAAGCGTATTTTTAAAGAAGAAGGCGCTGAGGATGCATGGAACGATGTCATTGCAGTTGTCGTGCAGCCAGGTGTAGAATTCGGTGATGCACAGGTGTTCTATTATGACAGAGATGAAGCAAAAGAACTCTGTGGCAGCCTTAAAGACTATCCGGAGATTGCATTTGAGGGACATTCTACAGATTACCAGAGCAAAATATGCTTAAGAAAAATGGTGGAAGACGGAATTGCAATCCTGAAAGTAGGACCGGCACTCACATTTGGCTTGAGAGAGGCACTCTTTTCATTAAGCAGTATTGAAAAAGAACTGATACCTGAAGAGAAAAGAGCGCATTTCGAAGAAATCTTAGATGAAGCTATGCTGGAAAACCCGAAAAACTGGCAGAAACACTATCATGGTACAGAAGAAGAGCTTGCTTTTGCGAGAAAATACAGCTATTCTGACCGGTGCAGATATTATATTGGAGAGGAAAAGGTGCAGAACGCAATTGACAAGCTACTTGATAATCTTTCTGAAATTGATATTCCTATGAATATTCTCCACCAGTATCTTCCAAAGCAGTATGATAAGATTGTGAGTGGCGAACTTGAAAAGACTCCGTTAGAAATCATTAAAGACGGAGTAGTGCAGTATATGGAAGATTATGAGTATGCTGCGTATGGAGAGTAAACGTATGGAAGCGATCATTTTTGATGTAGATGGAACATTGTGGGATTCTACAGATGAGGTTGCAATCTCGTGGAACAAGGCGCTTGATGAGCATTCGCAATTAGATACGCGCCTGACTGGCGATATGCTGAAAAGAGAATTTGGAAAGCCTCTCAAAGATATCATGGAAAGTTTGTTTCCGGAATTAGATGAAGAGAAGCAGGATGAACTGGCAAAATATTTGTATTTATATGAGAATGAGTGGGTCGAAACCGCCCCGTGTATTATATATGATAAGATGCCGGAAACAATTCAAAAGCTCAGTGAAAAATATAAACTGTTCATTGTCAGCAATTGCCAGGCTGGGTATATTGAAGCATTTCTTAAAAATACAGGACTTGGTAAATATTTTTCGGATTACACCTGTCCGGGAGATACAGGGAAACTGAAAGCCGAGAATATTCGTATCATTATGGAAAGAAATCAGATTAAGACGGCTGTATATGTCGGTGATACAAAAGGAGATGCAGAAGCTTGTGAAAAGGCGGGCATTGAGATGATCTATGCGGCGTATGGATTTGGAGATGTGGCAGAAAGTTACAAAGAGATTCGATGTTTTGAAGAATTGCCTCAAATTATGGATGAGATAGAACAAGAGTATAGATAATGAAATTAGACAGACTTTATTTGACATAGTAAAAATATTCAAATAAAGTCTGTTTTTACTTGACACAAATTGGTTATATGATATAATACCAATAGGAGATATCTTTTAAATAAATGGTTATGCATGACAATACCAATTTTAACAAAACAAGTGATAAGTGATATATACGAGGTGAAACCGTATGATGCTGAAAATATTTCAAAAAGGGTTCAACTATTCCCAGGATGGTCAGGGAAATCGTCTGGTCTACCACTTGCAGGGATGCAATATGAAGTGCCCGTGGTGTGCTAATCCGGAAGGCATGGCGATGGATGGAGTTATCTATACTGACAAGGAATGGCTTAATGACGAGCTTTGCCCGAAAGGGGCGGTGAAAGATGGCAAACTTGACCGGTCAATCTGTGCAGAGTGTGAGGACAGAACTTGTCTGTCTGTAAAGTACAAAAGTAAGGGAATCCGTTTGTCTTATGAAGAACGGACGGTTGACGAAGTATATAAAGAGATTTTGAGCAGCAGTCCGATGTTTTACGATGGCGGTGGAGTAACATTTACCGGTGGTGAAGCGACGATGCAGTTTGAGGCCTTAAAGGAGCTTTTGATCCGTTTAAAAGAAGCCGGCATTCATACTGCGATAGAGACGAATGGAACTCATCCGAGGCTTCCTGAATTATTCCCTTATATTGATCAGCTTATCATGGATTGTAAGCATTGGGATGAAAAAAAACATAAAGAGTTTACCGGAGTTTCAATGGAAGTAGTTCTTAATAATCTGAAAAGAGCTGCTAAGGAGCACGGGTATTTGGATATTCGTATCCCGTTAATTGGTGGAGTTAACGACAGCGAAGAAGATATGGAGAAGTTTGCAGAACTTTTCAAAACGCTGGGTGGAGATAATGTGACTTTTGAAATATTGAGATATCACGAGTTCGGCAAGAATAAGTGGGAAGAGTGCGGATGGACTTACAAGATGGATGAAAAGGCCCACGTTTCAGTAGAACAGATAAAGTATTTCCGTGAATTGCTCACGTCTTGCGGATTGAATTATAAGAAAAGTTAAAATGAACTGAAAATTAAAATGATAAAAAGGGTTAGAAAGGAGAAGGACACATGGAAATCAAAGCAATTTTAAATGCACAGGAAATCACAGAACTTGCTAAAAAACGTTTTCAGGAAGAAAGAGCTTTAAATCATTTGGAAGGATGGTTTCTGGCAAAGGAAATTCAAAGAGAATGTGATGAGAAATATAAAGATGAAAAAGATTGTATCCGTATTGCGAAAACTCAGATAGAGGTAATGAAGAGAATCCCTATTACAATCGGCGATTATCATGTGTTTGCGGGAACACAGGATGATTCTTTTGCACGTTCCTATGCATTGATCAATCCAGCGTTTACTGTGGATTCATTCAGCGGATACTGTGATCCGGTTGCGGTGTTTGGAGATATTGATCCAATTGGAGATATCACACAGGAAAGAATTGATGATCTGAGAGATTATAACAATAAAACTCCTTATGCAGATGCACTTCGACGCGCATATGACATTGCAGGAGACAGCACCAGCGAGGCTATTTTCTTTGTGGAACAGGTTACAGGTCATTTGATCCCTGATGTGCGTAAGTTTCTTGCGATTGGAACAAAAGGTGTGAAAGAAGAAATTTCAAAGAATCAGGCAGTATGTAATGATGACAGAAAAGATTACTTTGAAGCCATGAAGATTTCTCTGGATGCGCTGGAAGTTCTGGCAGGAAGGTATGCAGATCTGGCAGAGGAAAAAGAAAATAAAGCATCCGGTAAAGACAAAGAACGTTACAGACTGATGAAAGACACATTGAGAAGAGTACCGATGGAAGGCGCGAGAGATCTTTTTGAGGCAATTCAGTCCTTCATTCTGATCTGGCAGACCATGTGTCTTGAACAGACACCAAATCCATTTGCATTTTCTGTAGGTAATGCGGACCGTATCTTTGAACCATATCGTGCAAAGACAAATATGAGCAGAGAGGTTGCAGCATCACTGTTTAAGCATCTTCTTGTGTTTTTCAACGTGGCAGACAGAAGCTGGGCAATTTCCCAGAATCTGATCGTAGGTGGAAAATCAAATGACGGTGAAGACCTTACAAATTTAACTTCCTATGCTCTTCTTGATGCTTATTATGATATGAACCTTCCGCAGCCGATCCTTTCGGTAAAATTACATAAGAATACTCCTCAGGAACTGTATGAAAGTCTCGGACGTTTCTTCTTTACACCGGGATGCCTTACGCCGTCACTGTTTAATGATGACAGTCTCTTCCCGATTCTTGAGGCGCACGGTGTAGACCATGAAGATCTTTCGGATTACTCTGTGGCAGGATGCCAGGAACCACTGATCATGGGAAAAGACAATGGAAATACGACAAATAGCTGGCTGAATCTTGGAAAGATCCTTGAACTTTGTATCAATGGCGGAGTGTCTGAGATTACCGGAAAGCAGCTTGGAAAGACAGATGAAGAGAGCGGGTGTAAGAGTAAATTAGAGGTGCTCAAAAATATCCGTGAAATCTTTTATAATAATGTAGAAGAATACGTAGATAAGATGGTTGCTTCAGCAAATGCAGCTTCAGAAGCAGTCGGTATCTTACAGGTTCCGTTCCTGTCGACGATGATGGGTGGCGTGGAATCCGGTATTGATACGAGAGATACAAAGAAACAGGGAACAAAATATAACGGAAGCGGATGTCTGATTCATGGTCTCACTGTTGTGGCAGATTCATTTATTGCAATCGATACATTACTTAAAGAAAGACCGGAAGATGCAGATCGCATGGTAGAAGCACTCCGGACAAATTTTGAAAATGATCCGGAGATGCACCAGTATCTTCTTTCATGTAAAAAATACGGAAATAATATCGAAGAGGTTGATCTGGAAGCAAAAGAGATTGCAAACAGAGTAAGTGATATCGTAGCTTCTAAAAAGAATTATCTTGGAAATCCTTTCAGAAGTGACTACGCAACTCCATCCACTCATCTTCTTTATGGCTACTGGGTAGGCGCGACACCAGACGGAAGAAAGTCAAGAGATATGCTTGGTTACGGCGTGGATCCGCTTTATGGAGAGGCTCACTCAGGACTTGGTTTCAGAGTGCTTTCCGGAATGAAGCTTCCGTATGAAAAGATGAATGGTGGGTATGCATCACATTTTGGAGTAAATCCAAACTACTTTAAAGCAGATACTTATGAAGGAAAAGGTGTGGAGTTTAAGAATAAAATCATTACACCACTTTTCTATAACCCGGCAAATAAAGAGATACAGCCATTTTATCTGTATGTAAATGTAACAACACCGGATATGCTGAGAAAAGTTCTGGCAGATCCGAAAAAATATGCGCCGAGTGGGGTATATATTATGAGAATTCACGGAACATTTGTTAATTTCCTTGACTTATCACCGGCTATACAGGAAGATATTATTACTAGACTTGATCTGGAATCCACAAGTCTGTAAAGATATGAAAACTGTGTAAGAAGATA
>JBJEMB010000184.1:0-1993 GCA_051879455.1 Lachnospiraceae bacterium | reverse complement strand
ATCCCGTTTTCGACAGTTGGAAGAGATGAGAAAGGCGATAAACCGCGTAGTTATGCGATTTGTCGCCTTTTATGCCTCTAAAGAAATGTTGTATGGGAATTCTTCTTAAAAAATTTTTTTGAGTTTTTTATTTAGCTCCTTTGGCTGATAGTATTTTCTGTCCAGCCCCAGATCAAAAGTAGCGTTTAACGCCGTACAGACCTGAGAACAAGTGTAGGTTGACATGTAGCACATGTCCTCAATATTTGCGACTTCCATATTTCTTAGTGTTTCTACGATGTTTTCCACTGTGAAATGCACTCCTTGGTGATCCAGCTTTTTCTCAAGCAGCCGGTAGATCAGAAGGGCGGTGTAACAAATCATGAAATGTGCAATGATCCTCTCCCGTTTCTGGTGGAAAACCGGCCGGGCTGAAAAGTTCGTTTTCATTACTCGGAAACAGTCCTCTATTTTGTAACGTTGTGAACTGATTCGAATGATCTCCTGTGCGGGATCGTCAAGGTTCGTAGCTACTGCATAATAACCGTCGTATTTTTCTTCCTCATCAATGATACTTTGATTTATTTCGTACAAATCTGTAACTGATTCTCCTGATTTGGTAGAGGAACGTCTCTTGATAAAACGTGTCACATCATGAGGCCCTTTTTTATACGTTTCCGGATCGAGAGTCTCCAATAGTTTTTTGGCGCGTTCAATCTGACGGTTTCTGATAAATCTCTGATATTCCATCATTTTTCTGGAAAACGTAATGATGATTTTCTGCTTAACGGTTGCTTTTGATTTTACTTTACGCTTATGCCCATTCTTTAACGTTTTCTCTTCATAAAATCCAAGATCAAATGCTTTGTCTGCTAAGAGAATCTTGTAAGCTTTATCTGAGTACAGATCTCTGTTGGCAGGATCATTTTTATCAAATTTCTTCAAGGTTTCTATTGAAATTTCCTTATCAGAAGAAAGAAGACGATAATCACAATCATTAAACACAGCTTCCTGCAAAACTTCGGACAATTTTTTGATGGACTGCGTAACAATAAATGCTCGTCCACCCATGGAGTTGAAATTCCGAATGTTTAAGGAACCGAGCCCGGCATCAGCACAATAGATAAATTTTTTTCCCTTGAACATTTTGGTAAGCTGTTTTTCCAGAGGGATAGCAGTTGTCTGTTCATTGTCGGAGCCGGAAGTGATACACATGGAAAGAGGGATTCCATCCCCGTCCATAAATAATCCCATTTCCACAAGTGGTGCGGGCTGGTGCTGTTTCGACGGACCGTATTTGCGCAGACCTTTGATCGTTTCACCAGTTACTTCGTCCACATAATCCTCATCCTGGGATTCGATTTCAAAGTAGTAGTTTGTGCAATCATAGTAACAGACCGATGTATTGCGTTTTAAAATACTACAGCTTTTCTCATAAAGATGGCTGATGTAGTCATCATAATGTTCCTGCATGATATCCATAGTTCTTAAGATATGGACATAGTCAAACTTCGGTTCTTCATAATAACGATACAGATGCTCAAAAGTCCCCAGCTTGGAATCCGGTTCCAGAATCCTTGAAAAGGTGAGGAAGCGATTCACGAGGTTTGGATCAAAGGTAATCTTAGAATCTGCGGTCACATTTTTGAAGAAAGAACTGATATCCAGCTGATGATAGAGCTGCTGAAGGAAGAAGTACCCAATGTTCCGGTTGGTACTGGAAGATACAAGGTCGTTGCTGATTTTAATTTTTTCGTTAAAATCAATTGTCACCTCCAAAGAGACCTTGTTATTTTTCTTTTCTTCCTCATTGTATTTGGCAACCTGTTCTTTGGCATAAGCCAGAGGATCATCTGTTATCTTAAGCAGTTCAGAATGCTTACCAATGCGAGCAATATTTTTGGTTGTAGTTTTCTTTCCATTACGATATCCCTTTTGGATAAAGTAGGTTGGATCTTTTGATTTTTTGTCGTAATTAAGTTTCATACTTAATTATAACATAAAATACAACGCC
>JBJEMB010000183.1:0-1994 GCA_051879455.1 Lachnospiraceae bacterium | reverse complement strand
TCCTGTCTTTGACAGTTTTTTAGAGAAAAAAGTCTCGCAAACCGCTCTGGGAGCGGGATGCGGGACTTTCATAAATTTTACGGATGCACGTTACACTATCTTTTTCTTGGTCTGGGAGCAGATATTTCTCATTTTGGCTATGGGTACGATCTGTTTGGATGTACAGAATCCAAATGCATCGTGCAATGCATCGGTCAGCTCTGTCCTTGTGTAGACCGGTTGGTATCCCTTTCCTTCATATTTCATAAAATCCATTTCCTGCAGGGTTGGCAGTATCTGATCTATGGTGTATTTATTATCCAGTTTCTTTTCAAGATAGCGGTAAACAATAAGTGAAATGAAACAGGTTATAAAGTGGGCGAGAATGCGCTCTTTACGATTCAGATATACCGGCCTTGCTTCGAAATCGGTCTTCATTATTCTGAAGCATTCCTCTATTTCCCAGCGCCGCTTGTTTGCTTTCACTATGCTTGAGATACTCTCATCAAGGTTCGTGCATACAGCATAGAAGCCGTCATATTTTTCTTCGTTCTCGATGATGGATGAATCGATATAGCTGGAAGCTATTTCTGCTACTTCGCCATCTTTTGTGGCATGATTGGTTTTTATGAACCTTTTTGGATCGTTCTGTCTTTTCCTGCCGGAAGATGTATATCCGTCTTCCAGAAGCTTTTTTGCACGCTCTATCTGTCCTTCCCGTACATGACGCTGGAAGCTTCGGTATTTTATGGAGTATGAAACAATCAGTTTCTGCTCGATGATTTCCTTCCTGTCCCCGTTATCGGTGTGAACCAGTCCTTCTTCCTTTATCCATCTGGTTTTGTAGAAAATCTTATCTTTATCCGTTTCCTCATCCAATTCGGAAATTTTATATTTTTTCCCGGAGCCGTCCCCGTCAAGAAACCATCCGTCATCAGCCATGCACCATTCCTGCAGGAATTCTTTGAGGGTTTTTATGGGCTGTGTTGTGATATAGCCGCGTAACCCGTCATCACCGTCATAAGAGTTGAATACGCGGTTGGTGGCGGAAGATAACCCGGCATCGGTACAGACAATGAACTTTGACATGTCAAACTTGGACAGCATTTTTTCTTCCAAGGGTATCATGGTCATCTGTTCATTCCTGTTGCCGGGATAGATGGAAAAGGATATAGGGATGCCGTCCATGTCCATGAAAAGCCCCATACCTACGATTGGAAGTGACCGGTTTTCTTTGCTCTTGCCGAACTGTTTGTCGTCCTCGGCAGCATCGATTTCAAAATAGAAGTTTGTACAATCGTAGTAAATGACCTGTGTATTCCGCTTTTGAACAGCGGTACTATTCTTAAAAAGACGGCTCTGTATATAATCCGATTCTTCTGCAAGGACGGACAGTGCACGGTAAATGTCATGAAGTTCAAACGAGGGCTGCTCTATGAATCTTTTGGATTCCTGGAAACTGCTCCTCTTTGAGGAAGGATAGAGAATCCTCGTATAGATAAGACGGGAGAGTATATCGTTAAGATCATACTCAAAAAGGTGCCGGCTGGAGATGGCGCGGCATATTTTGTGCAGGCCAAGTTCATAATAAATGTCCTGAAGGAAAAGATAACCTCCATTGAAACGTCTCTGTTCGTCCATAACAAGATCCGTTCCGGCGCAGAGTTCAATGTTGAACTTTGCGGAATCTTCTTTTTCTGCTTCGTTCATCAGCCGGACCTGTTCTTTTGCCCATGCCTTGGCATCGGTTACACCATATGTCTCACATATGTATTTTTCGGAACCAAGACGCTTGATAACTAAATCCTTGTTTTTGCCATCTACATAGACGGTCTTCTTGACGTAATACGATATAGAATATTTTGTCTTTGCCCAACCTAAGCGCATAAAATCACCCATGTCCATTATAACATACCATGGCATAACGTGTAAATAATAATTTTGATTTTGACAGAAAAATAAAGCCATTGCTGGCTTTGGAGCTATCTATATGATGTTGGACTGTCAAACTACCG
>JBJEMB010000182.1:0-11252 GCA_051879455.1 Lachnospiraceae bacterium | reverse complement strand
GCCGTGGTTTCCGTTTTTGACGGCAGCAAGTAATCCGTCTGATGCTGCTTCAATGCTACATGAGATGTCTACAGTCGGTGTCACAATGGCAGTTCTTGTCACTGCTGTCTGGATTGGCATGGTTGCTGTATCAAATGTTATTGAAAAACGCCCACAGACAGATATTCAGACAAGTGAGGAGGGAGCATAATGACATTACTGACTGCTGTTTTTGCTGCGATTATTACTACGGTCATATGGTATCAGAAAGACAGTGATAATCAAATGAAGGTTGGAACATTAAGTCTAATGTATTGGGGAGCTTCCCTGATGTGGACAGCGGATGCCATTTTTGAGTATGCGGAGCTGAAAGCAGAATATTTTACCCCTGCTTTAGCAGATATGGTGAATGATTTCTTTTTGGGAATTTCTGTAGTTACTTTTGGTCTGGTCATCTGGCTTGTCATACTGTTAGTAAAAGATCCTAAGGGTGTAGTAAGAAAAACGCTGCATAGGACAAATGCGTAATAAAAATGGGAAACTCCTGCAGTTTATTCTGCAAGAGTTTCCCATTTTTCATAAAGCTCTTCGAGCTGATTATTGATATCTGTTTTTTCGTGTGCCAGTTCCTGGCATTTGACGGAATTTGTGTATATTTCTTCCTGAGTCATAAGTTCATCAATTTCAGAACTTCGTTCCTCTAATTTTGCAATAGACTCTTCGGTCTTTTTTAAGTCATTTAAGCGCTTGCGTTCTTTCGCCTGGGCTTCTTTCTGCTCCTGCCAGCTAAGTTTGGAATCTGTAGGTGAATCAGGAGATGAGTTTCTGGATATGGCAAGGTCAGAGTTAGATAATTTATCTGCATCTGCTACAGAAGCAAGGGGATTCTTTGAATATACTTCTGTAAGTTCTTCTTTCTTTTCCAGATAATAATCATAGTTTCCGATATAGTTTATAAATGTATGATTTACAAGATCAAGAATCCTTGTTGCGGTCTGGTTGATAAAATATCTGTCATGTGAGACATAAAGTACGGTTCCTGTATAATCATTTAATGCCTTTTCGAGAATTTCTTTTGAAGTTATGTCTAAATGGTTCGTTGGCTCATCAAGGATGAGAAAGTTAGCTTCTGAGAGCATTAACTTTGCCAGTGAAACACGTCCACGTTCGCCACCGCTTAAGTCTCCGATCAATTTAAAGACATCGTCTCCGGTAAAGAGAAATGCTGCAAGCATGTTACGGATTTTTGTATTGGTGAGATTCGGGTAATCATCGGATATCTCATCGAAAATCGTTTTGTCCATATGCAGTACATGGTGCTCCTGATCATAGTAGCCAATCTGAACATTGGTTCCAAGCTTGAATGAACCGCTGTCTGCATCGATCACACGATTTAAAATTTTTAAAAGAGTAGTCTTTCCGGTACCGTTATCACCGATGACTGCCACATGTTCTCCACGTTTGATCTCAAAATTAACATCACTGAACAGAGTATGAGGCGGGAATGATTTGCTTAAATGTTCTACAGATAAGACATCATTTCCACTTTGACAGGATGGCTCCAGTTTCAGATGGATTTCTGTGTTAATCTGGATCGGCTTATCAACTGGTTTTATCTTTTCCAGCATTTTTTCGCGGCTCTCTGCACGTTTAATAGACTTTTCACGATTGAAAGAACGCAGTTTTTCAATGACTGCTTCCTGATGTTTGATTTCCTGCTGTTGATTTAAATATTCTTTCAGTCTCGCATCCCGAAGCATTTTTTTCTTTTCTGCGTACTGACTGTAGTTTCCGAGATAGGTCATAAGTGCACTATTTTCAATCTCAACTACTTTCGTGACAACACGATTAAGAAAATACCGGTCATGAGAGACAATCAGTACTGCACCCGGATAATTTAAAAGATAGGTTTCCAGCCAGGCGATGGAATTAAGATCCAAATGGTTGGTAGGCTCATCCAGAAGGAGTACATCCGGTTTTGTGAGCAAAAGCTTACCCAGAGATACGCGGGTCTTCTGACCACCGGAAAGGGTGTTTACCGATTTGGAAAACTCATCTTCAGTAAAGCCCAGACCTTTTAAGACACCAGTAATCTCACTTTCGTATGCATATCCATTCTCACGTTCAAATTGCGCAGTCAGGCGATTGTAGGTTTCCATGTGATTTTCAAGTTCTTCTCCGGATAAGTGTTTCATCTCAGATTCGATTTCCCGGAGTCTCTGTTCAATTTCGATAATATATGCCTTTGCTGTTTTTACTTCCTCATAAATGGAATTGTTACCGGACATTTCCTGATGCTGTGCAAGGTATCCGAGAGTTTTTCCTTTTGTCAGAATTACATTTCCGTCATCTAAAGAAAGTTCGCCAACGATCATTTTCAGGATGGTAGATTTACCGGCACCGTTAGGACCTACAAGAGCGGTTTTTTCATGATCTTCTATATGAAAAGAGCCATCAGTGACAATCACTTTTTCACCGAAAGCTTTGCTGATTCCATGACATGCTAATATCATAACGTCCTCCTTAAGTTGTCGTATACCATATATCACATTCCATTTAATTATAGCGAAAACAGGAGAAAAAACAACTAAAAGTTTGACTTTATTGTCACAATTTAATATAATAATTTCATATAAGGAATGGAAGGTGAAGCAAAGTGGAAGATAGAGAGATTTCACAGGCGGTTATACGAAGATTGCCAAGGTATTACAGATATTTAGGAGAGCTTTTGGAAAACGGAGTAGAAAGAATCTCTTCTAACGATTTAAGTAAGAGAATGAAAGTTACAGCTTCCCAGATTAGACAGGATCTTAATAACTTTGGAGGATTTGGACAACAAGGTTACGGTTACAATGTCAAATATTTATATACAGAGATTGGTAAGATTCTTGGCCTGGAAGAGGATCATAACATTATTATTATCGGAGCAGGTAATCTGGGACAGGCGCTTGCTAATTATGCAGCGTTTGAAAAGAGAGGATTTATTTTGAGAGGTATCTTTGATGTAAATCCCAGACTTCAGGGAATGACGATTCGAGGGGTCCCGATCCGGATGATGGATGAGCTGAAGGAATTTGTACAGAATAATGAAGTAGAGATCGGTGTACTTACGATTCCGAAAGAGAAAGCGATTGAGGTAGCCAATCTTTTGGTGGACAATGGTGTTCGCGCAATCTGGAATTTTGCACATACAGATTTATCATTGCCAGATGATATTATTGTAGAGAATGTACATTTATCTGAGAGTCTGATGCAGTTATCCTATAACATCAGCAGGTATAAACAGGAACATAAAGAATCATAATGAAAAACGTGTAGTGATAGGCCACGATATGAGCTGGCTATCTTTACACGTTCTTTTGTATCTCAGACAGAGGTTGATTTTCTGTAATAAACAGGGAAAGTAAAAAAACAGGCAGAAAAAGGAGAGACTATGAAATATTTACCGGGAGCCGGACAGATGAAAGCAGCAGACAGTTATACAATCCATACATTAGGGATTCATTCTCTGGAGCTGATGGAGAGAGCAGCCGGAAGTTGTGTACGATTTCTTAAGGAGTTAAGGCTGGATCTGTCGAGCATATGTATTATCTGTGGTTCCGGTAATAATGGTGGAGACGGATTCGCAATCGGACGTCTTCTTATGGAAGAAGATCATCAGGTTACAGCTGTTATGGTGGGAAACCCTGCTCATTGTACTCTGGAATGTCAAAAACAAATGGAGCTTTTTGAAAAAGCAGGAGGAGTTATTGACAATGAATTCATTGTCGGAGAATATAGTATTATTATAGATGCTATTTTCGGAGTGGGGCTTAAGAGGAAAATTGAAGGCAAATATGCTCAACTATTAGATGAGATAAATAAGTGTAAAGCTGTAAAATTTGCTGTTGATATCCCGTCTGGAATCTCGGCAGATACCGGAAGTATTATGGGTACTGCTTTCAGGGCAGATTATACAGTAACATTCCAGAATATGAAATTTGGAATGGAAGTCTATCCGGGGAAAGAATATTCCGGGCAGGTGATGGTTGCAGACATTGGTATCAGTGAGGATCCCTTGGAAGCTGACAGAGAAGTGCCCATACAGTTTGAAGAAAAAGACTATAGGCAGATGCTTCCGCCAAGAAAGGAAGATACAAATAAAGGATCTTTTGGAAAAGTTCTTGTAATAGCTGGCAGTAAAGGAATGAGTGGAGCAGCTTATTTTAATGCAAAATCAGCATATTTGACAGGTGCAGGTCTTGTGAGAATTTATACACCGGAAGAGAACAGAGCAATTTTGCAGCAGCTTTTGCCGGAAGCGATTATTACTACTTATGAGGACTATTGCGAAGAAGAACTTCTAAGATTATTAAAGTGGGCAGATGTGATCTGTATTGGTTCTGGGATTGGTATGGAAAACGTGTCACATAAGCTATTGGAAACAGTCATAAAACGTTGTGAGGTGCCATGTGTTATTGATGCAGATGGGTTAAATATTTTAGCGGAACATATGGATGTCCTTAAAGAAGCTTGTCATCATGAGTATCTTCTGACACCACACATGAAAGAAATGTCGCGATTGTGCAAAGAATCGGTTGAGGATATAAAAAAGAATCGGCTGGATATTTTAAAGACTTTTACAGGTGAGACGGATGCAGTCTGTGTGTTAAAAGATTCCAGAACTGTTGTAGGAAAAACGGGTGAAAGATTTGTTGTGAATAGCTCTGGCAACAGTTGTATGGCTAAGGCTGGTTCCGGAGATATTCTTGCGGGGATTATTACCGGCTTTCTGGCACAGGGGATGTTTCCTTATGAAGCAGCGATTCTTGGAGTATATGTTCATGGAAAAGCCGGGGATTTTGCACGCAGGGAAAGAGGAAGTTACAGTGTGATGGCTGAAGATTTAATGTATCATATATCTATGGCTATGAAATATTTAGAAGAATAAAAGCAGAAACTAATCAAAATGATGGAAAGGGGTATTATATGAGTGTGAAAGATTACAAAAGAGTTTGCGCAAGAGTAAATCTCGATGCAGTTGAGTATAATATCGAGATGATGAAAAATAACATCAAAGATGATGCAAGGATGATTGCTGTTGTAAAAACAGATGGCTATGGTCATGGAGCACTTCCGATTGCAAAGGTACTTTCTGCAAAAAGGTATATCTGGGGATTTGCTGTTGCTACCGTTGACGAGGCATTTTATCTGCGAAAGGGCGGTATTACAAAACCTGTTCTTGTTCTCGGCTGCATTTTCCCACACAGAAGGGAGATATCCATTGCAAACGATATCCGAATTACGGTATATACGTATGAGATGGCAAGAGAAATTTCGGAACTTGCAGGAGAGATGGGTAAGAGAGCATATATTCATATTAAGATTGATACGGGCATGTCCAGACTGGGATTTATGGTGAATGAGGAAAGTGTTGATGAGATTGCAAAGATTGCTGCACTTCCAAATCTGGTACTGGAAGGAATGTTCACACATTTTTCCAAAGCAGATGAAGTTGATAAATCATTTACGGAACAGCAGATTGAGAAATATCTGTGGATGAAGAAAAAACTGTCACAGAGAGATATTACTTTCCGATATTATCATTGTTCTAACAGCGCAGGTATCATTGATCTCCCGGATGCCAATATGGATCTTGTGAGGGCAGGTATCTCTACTTATGGATTATATCCTTCCAATGAGGTTGACAGGGATAAAGTTCCGCTGCAGCCGGCACTGGAGCTCATCAGTCATGTGGCACATGTGAAATGGGTTGAGGCAGGAACGCTTGTAAGTTACGGGGGTACTTATGTGACTGATAAACCAACAAAAATTGCTACAGTTCCGGTTGGATATGGCGACGGATATCCGAGAAGCCTGTCTAATAAAGGATGCGTTTTGATCCACGGACAAAGAGCTAAGATTCTGGGACGCATCTGTATGGATCAGCTTATGGTAGATGTGACAGATATTGATAATGTAAAATTTGAGGACAGAGTCACATTGATCGGACAGGATGGAGATGACAGTATCACAGTCGAAGAACTCAGTGAGCTTTCAGAAAGATTCAGTTATGAATTTGTGTGCGACCTTGGAAAGAGAATTCCACATGAATATCTTCGCCATGGCGAAGTGATTGAACAGAGAGATTATTTCTAGAAAATTATTGATATCATACAGGCACAGGAAAGAAAGTATCAAAACTCTATGGAATACATCCGAAAAAGATGGAAATACTAATTTTATCTGAAAAATCGGAGAGTGAATAGAGTGCAGGTAAGACGTGGAGATATTTATTATGCGGATTTAAGCCCTGTTGTGGGCTCAGAGCAGGGCGGGATCCGTCCGGTGCTTATCATACAGAATGATGTAGGAAACAAACATAGCCCGACAGTGATCTGTGCGGCTATCACATCACGTATGAATAAAGCAAAGCTTCCGACACATGTTGAGTTGGATGCAAGAAAGTGTCAGATTGTAAAAAATTCAGTGATTTTGCTGGAACAGGTTAGAACAATTGACAAACAGAGGCTTAAGAGTCTGGTATGTCATTTGGATAAGGAAATTATGAACAAAGTAGATGAAGCTTTAAAGATAAGCTTTGAGCTTCATACATAGCAAAGGAGATTAATAAAATCAGAATGGACGAAGGCAATTTGTTTCAAAAGATACGTCAGATATTCCAGGCGGAAGATGAGATGGATGAAGGGATGAAAAAGGAGGCGGCAGCACTGATCCGTAATATTTTTCGCTATATGGACAAAGATGCAAAAGATATTATGACACATAGAAAAAATATTGTAGCGATCGATGGAGAGGAAAAACTGGAGGATGCACTTCTGTTTATGTTAAATGAAAAGTTTTCCAGATTCCCAATTTATAAAGAAGATATCGATGAGATCACAGGGGTACTTCATCTTCGGGATGCAATGACCTGTTATTTGAAAAAAGAGAATCGCCAGCTTCCGGTTGGACAGCTTGACGAATACATAAGACCGGTAACATTCATACCGGAGACAAAGAGTATTGATACACTTTTTAAAGAAATGCAGGCTACACAGAACCATATTGTGATTGTTCTGGATGAGTACGGGCAGACGAGTGGACTGGTTGCAATGGAGGATATTTTAGAGGAGCTTGTTGGAAATATTCTTGATGAACACGACGTGGAGGAAAAGGAAATTGTCCGACTGGCCACAGGAGGATATCTTGTCAATGGTCTGACAGAACTGGAAGATCTGGAAGACATTTTGCCAATTAAATTTGAAAAAGAAGACTATGAAACGCTGAATGGATTTTTGATCGATCAACTGGAACGAATCCCTGCTGAAGATGAAAAGTGCGTGATTGAGTATGAAGCTTATCGATTTACCGTGCTTTTCGTTGATGATAATATTATACAGAGAGTAAAGATTGAAAAACTTCCGGAAGAATGTTAGAATAAATAGCGTGTGAAAAAACGATAAGAATAAAGAGAGGGATAAATTATGTCAGGACATTCAAAATTTGCCAACATTAAACACAAAAAAGAGAAAAATGATGCGGCAAAGGGAAAAATATTTACTAAGATTGGAAAAGAACTGGCAGTGGCCGTAAAAGAAGGCGGAAGTGCTGACCCTGCTAACAACAGCAGACTCCGGGATGTTATTGCAAAGGCTAAAGCAAATAATATGCCAAATGATACCATAGATCGTAATATTAAAAAAGCATCCGGAGATGCAAGTGCCGCAAATTATGAGCATATTACATATGAGGGATACGGACCAAACGGAACGGCTATTATCGTAGAGACACTTACAGATAACCGTAATCGTACAGCTACAAATGTCAAGAATGCATTTACAAAAGGAAACGGAAATGTAGGTACTCCGGGATGCGTTTCTTTCATGTTTGATAAAAAAGGACAGATTGTCATTGATAAAGAAGAGTATGAGGGAGATTCCGATGAGCTTATGATGCAGGCACTGGATGCCGGTGCAGATGATTTCTCAGAGGAAGAAGACAGCTATGAGATTTTCACTTCCCCGGATGATTTCAGTGCAGTCCGTCAGGCTCTGGAAGATGCAGGTATCCCGATGGCTGCGGCAGAAGTAACGATGATCCCGCAGACATATGTAGAACTTACATCAGAAGAGGATATCAAAAATATCACTAAGACACTGGATATGCTTGATGACGACGACGACGTTCAGGATGTTTACCACAACTGGGATGAATAAAAACATTGAAATTTAGAGGCACGAAAGGGCGGAGATTATCCTGCCTATACTTACACCAATTATGATTTTATTATAATCATGTGAATCTTACATCGGAGGAAAAGAATGGAGAAAATAGACGAAAAACTGATTGGCCTTTTTGATGAGATGATGACTCATACGAAGGAATTTCGAAAAAAAAGTTATGAGACCGTTTTTCAGGATGGATTTTCAAAATATAAAGGATTGACGGAAGAAATAAGTGGTGCCATTGCGAATGAATCAGAAGATAAGAAAGAAGCTTTGATCGAACATTTTGCTAATGTTATTCCTGAATATGCGTACAAAAAAGTAGAGGAAGAGAAAAAGACAAAAAAGAAACATATCGTGGAGAGAGATGCTATTGATTATAATCTGAATATTGTGGTGTATGTTGTCCCCATTCTGAATTATACGAAAGATGTGAACTGTGAAGCCGTTGCTAAGAGGATGGTTGAGCTGTGGAATGAAAAGAAGGTGACGTCTATGGAAATATCTTACAGTAATTTTGAGAGTATTTCCGGTGGATTCAGTAAAAGATTCTGTTACATTACGACTGCTGTCTGTGAAAGTCAGAATAAACCGGATGACTGTTATGAGCTGAATACTCTGAGAGAATACAGGGATAATTATCTGATGAAAACACGAGAAGGGAAAAAACTTGTGGAAGAATATTATGACGTAGCTCCCGCACTTGTGATGTGCATTGATATGCAGAAAAATTCCCGACAGATCTATGACAGTATTTATGAAAAATATCTGGTACCGTGCCTTGGATGTATAGAAGAAAATAGAATGGAAGAATGTCAGGAGCGTTATGTTTCCATGGTTCAGGATCTGGAGAACAGATATTTTGGTGATTTGCATTGATAGCTATTCCTGCTTAATATATTGAGTGGGAAATTTGGAAATACAGGAGGAAAAGTTATGAGCGATTATAAAATCGAAACGAAATGTATTCAGTCCGGTTATGAGCCGGGCAACGGAGAACCCAGAGTTCTGCCAATTTATCAGAGTACTACTTTTAAGTACTCGAGCAGTGAACAGATGGGAAGATTATTTGATCTGGAGGAATCAGGATATTTCTATACTCGTCTGCAGAATCCTACTAATGATGCAGTTGCAGCAAAGATCTGTGATCTGGAAGGCGGAGTTGCGGCTATGCTTACTTCTTCTGGACAGGCAGCCAGTTTTTATGCAATTATGAATATTGTAGAAGCAGGAGATCACATTGTATGTGCATCAGCATTATATGGAGGTACATATAATCTTTATGCCCATACAATTAAAAAGATGGGAATTGATGCAACATTTGTTGATCCGGATTGTACACCGGAAGAGCTTGATGCAGCATTTCGGGATAATACTAAGGCAGTATTCGGCGAATCCATTGCGAATCCGGCACTTGTTGTTCTTGATTTTGAAAAATTTGCAAAGGCAGCACATGCTCATGGAGTACCATTCATTGTAGATAATACATTTGCAACACCGATCAACTGCCGCCCGTTTGAATGGGGAGCAGATATTGTCACACATTCTACTACGAAATATATGGATGGACATGCATCTTGTGTGGGAGGCGCTATTGTTGACAGTGGCAACTTTGACTGGGAAGCTCATGCAGATAAATTCCCAGGTCTTACACAGCCGGACGAAACCTATCACGGAATTGTATATACAAAGAAATTTGGGAAAGCTGCTTATATAACAAAAGCAACTTCACAGCTCATGCGTGATCTTGGTTCTATTCAGTCTCCGCAGAATGCATTCCTTTTAAATATTGGTCTTGAGACATTGCATCTTCGTATGCCAAGACATTGTGAAAATGCAATGAAAGCAGCAAAATATCTTCAGGCTCATGAGAAAGTAGCATGGGTAAGCTATCCATCACTTGAAGGAGATAAATATTACGATCTTGCACAGAAGTATATGCCAAATGGAACATGTGGTGTATTAACT
This sequence comes from Lachnospiraceae bacterium, assembly GCA_051879455.1. Lineage (GTDB taxonomy): Bacteria > Bacillota > Clostridia > Lachnospirales > Lachnospiraceae > MD308. The sequence continues at coordinate 1,098 of JBJEMB010000182.1, read as the reverse complement.
TTCGGTCTGAAAGACGGAAGAGACGCAGCAGTACGTATGATGGACAGCCTTAAGATGATTGCAATTGTCACACATGTTGCAGATGCAAGAAGCTGTGTGCTTCATCCTGCAAGCCACACACATCGTCAGATGAATGATGAAGAACTTCGTGAGGCAGGAGTACAGCCTGATTTGATCCGTTTCAGTGTCGGTATTGAAAATATAGAAGATATTATCGCAGATCTTGAACAGGCATTAGAGCAGGTATAAAATTATAAATCACCTCCATACTAATTAAAAAGTGTGGAGGTGTATTTTTATGGAAAATGAGAAAAAAGATGAACCAAACGAAGAAAAACAGGAGAGAAAAAATGAACAGATCCGTGAGATGGGATCTGTAAATTTGAGTGAGAATAAAGAAAAACACAGAATCAAGCTTCTAACAATCATTGGAGAGATAGAAGGTCATGAGGCGGTATCCGGGAATACAAAAGCAACAAAATACGAACATATTCTTCCAATGCTTGCTGAAGTGGAAGACAGTGAGGAAATCGAAGGACTTCTTATTCTTCTTAATACTCTTGGCGGAGATGTGGAGGCTGGACTTTCTATTGCAGAAATGATTGCGTCACTCAGCAAGCCGACGGTATCTCTTGTGTTGGGAGGAAGTCATTCGATTGGAGGTCCACTGGCAGTATCGGCGAAGTATTCCTTTATCGTCCCAAGCGGAACGATGGTTATTCATCCTGTGAGAACAAGTGGGATGTTTATAGGTGTAACACAGAGTCTCAGAAATATGATAAGAACGCAGGACCGGATTACAAAGTTTCTCTCGGAACATTCTAAAATCAGTCAGAAAAGAATCGAAGAGTTAATGCTGAATCCAACGGAACTTGTAAAAGATGTTGGTACTCTTTTAGAGGGAAGAGAAGCAGTTCGTGAAGGACTGATTGATGAAGTGGGAGGAATGAGCGATGCATTGGATAAACTGCATGAAATGATCGACAAGGAGCGTGCAAAAAAGTGTGAAAATTAGTAATGACAGCCTTTGGTATAAATGATATAATAATAAATAGTATGCCAGTAATAAGGGGGAAGCCAAATGGCTGCAAAGTCAAA
>JBJEMB010000181.1:0-2013 GCA_051879455.1 Lachnospiraceae bacterium | reverse complement strand
GAGAAGTCCGGCGGCCATAAGGGTGCTGGTGTAACCGGTGAGAAGGATGATAAGCTGTATCAGTCCGGTCTGCTTCTGAAGGCTGATTCTGATGACAAGTATACTGTTGTTCTGAAGAAGACTGACAAAGATGACGTTGTAACCTACAAGAAGCTGGATGACGCTAAGGAATTCATGGGATCTGCAGGCGTTGTTGTAGATGAACTTGACGTTGAAACCGATAAGGATAAGAAGATCAGCATCGGCAGCGGTACTTATAAGGTAAGCAAGAAGTGCGATGATCTGAGCGAAGCTTACAATATCACCTATGAGGCTACTACAGATGGTTGCAAGTATGAGTACATCCTTGTAAATACTTCTGGTAAGATCATTGACAGCAAGAGCAAGAACAAAGATGGCAATGATTACTACTTCATGGTTGAAAAGGGCGGAAAGATTACCGGTATCTACGTTGAGGACTAATCTTTGATGTCAAAATGGTTTTTGTAAACCACAAAAAATAATTAAGGGGGAAAGCGTTGTGGCTGATTATCCATAATTAGTCTCAGCGCTTTCCTTTTTTGTGTCCTGTTATTGGGCTTCATTAACTTGTTTTATATATTTTATTAAATTTAGAAAGGATGATTTAATTTGAAAAGAAAAAACTGGCTGATCCTGGGACTGACTGCCGCCCTTTCTTTTGGCAGCGCCTTCTCATCACTGGCTGCTGAAACCATAACGATGGAAAACTGCGGCGCTTACCTTTTCGAATGGCGGCCCGTTGACTGCGGCGATGGCCGGGCATTTGCTATACTCGTGGGAGGAAATACCCTTACGGAGAGCAACGTAATACTGAATCGCGGATATGATTACGCATACACCTTCAATCCTATGGCTTACCCCAGACCCTGGGGAACAGTACCGGATCTTGTAAATATCGACGGTGTATGGGGAATCCCGGAAAACTGGGCTTCCCTTCCGGAAGGCAGCCAGCCCACCATGCGAATTACATTATATACTAATTATAAGAATCTCAGTACTCCTGAACGCTATGTTGATGTTGTCCATCTTCCGAATGGTGTCAATACCGCCGAACTCCCGCCGGAGGTAAGAAAATATCTGATCAATGTGGACGGATCTGATGCCGGTGCGTATGATGGAACTGAGACAGCCGGATGGTTTAATGAAAACGGACATAAGAAATACAGAAAGCCGGACGGAACCTGTGTAGTAAACAGCTGGCTTAAAATCGATGGTGAGTCCTACTATATGGATGAAAATGGATATATGCTGAAGGATACCATTACTCCAGATGGAATTTACGTTAACAGCAATGGGGAAAGATGCGGCTATATGCCCGGATGGCTGGAAATAGACGGGGTACTGAGATACGTACAAAAGAATGGCTATTATGCACAGGCTACATGGGTAAAGGATACAGACGGAAAGTATTATTACTTTGATATGGCTGCAAATATGGTAACTGACAGAATCACTCCTGATGGTTATTATGTAGGTCCTGATGGTGTATGGGATGGACAGCCTACTACCCTGGTAACAGATCCGATAAATCTTGGCCCCGGAGCCAATGCTGCCTCCAGTAACTGGGAATTTGTGGACGATAACTGGAAGTACAAACAGGATGACGGTACTTACCTGACAAATGGCTGGGCACAGGACCTGGAAGGCAAATGGTATTACCTGGACGATGAAGGCCTGATGATGGCTGATCAGGTAACTCCAGACGGGTATTATGTTGACGAGAGTGGCGTATGGAACGGTGCTGCTCCGGCAGTTGAGGAAGAAGCTGAGGAAGCGGCTGGAGATGAAACCGAAAATGAAGATACATCTGATGAGGAAATTGCAGATACAGAAGCCGCGGAATAAATTTTTCTGATATAGGTTTACAAAATGTTGAAAAAAGCTGCTACCAAAGCAATAAAATTGCTGAAGTAGCGGCTTTTTCTCTAAATATACATTAGTGGACAATTTTATTCTGCTTCAGATGTATCTGTCTCACCCACATTTTGAATC
>JBJEMB010000180.1:0-2017 GCA_051879455.1 Lachnospiraceae bacterium | reverse complement strand
TTTCAGATAATTCCTGCGGAGGCTTCCATAGAAACCAATATCTCTGGTTTCTTCCTCCACACAGATCAGCGGGATATAATAATCTCCAACAAGTACATAATCCAGTCCATTTTTATCATCATGTATGATTGGCTCCAATTTTTTCATGCGTCACACCTTCCTTTTATCTTGCCTTTCCCCTGCCTCTGTGCTAACATAATTTTGAGGCAGTGGCAGAAATGCCCCGGCTTTGGTTTTAAGGCTTCGGTTCTATTTGTCAGGTAGGCTCCGGAGCCTTGTTCTTTTGCTTGTCTCTCCATTTTTTTGCTCTTTCTGCCTCTTTTCTTCTTTCTTCGAGGACTTTTTCATATTCTTTCAGGGCTTCTGGGTCACCGGCTTTCGCTGCTTCCTCAATCGCTCTGGCTTTCTCCTTTCTTTTCCGGTAGGATTTTTTATTGCTTTCCCTGTCACGTTCTCTTCGTGCTTTTTCTTTAGCAAGAATCTCCTCATACTGTTTTTGTGCCTCTTCATCCCCGGCTTCTGCAGCAGCCTTGATTCTGGCTCTTTCCTCTTTCCGCTTCTGGGAAAACCTTCTGGCATTCGCCCTCTTTCTCTCTCGTTTTTCTTCCTCTTTATTTTTTTGTTGCTCTATCTGCCTTTTTCTTTCCTGTTCCAGTTCTTCCTTGGAGATTGGAACCGGAAACTGACCGATAAAATTGAAATAAATATCAATCCGCTGTGTGCGTTCTGTTCCCCGTCCGCCTTCCGCTTCATGGACTGCGATTCTGTCTATGAACTCATAAAGCATTTGTGGTGTGATTTCATCAAAATCCTGATATTTCTTTACCAGACGGACAAAACAGGCTCCATTTTCTTCTGGTTCTTCCTTTTGACGGAGTTCCTGTTCCATTTCTTCCACTTTTACTTCCAGTTCCTGCTGTTCGGCATCGTATTCCTTCATCATTCTCTCAAAATGCCTGTCCGGTATTTTCCCTGATACATTTCCTTCATAAAGGTTCTTTATCAGGGTATCCAGTTCCTGAATCCTGCTTTTCGCTGCCTTGATTTCCTTTTGGGATTCTTTTACGTATCTCTCACTGTAGGTATCACTAAGCTGTCCAATCTGCTCCATAAATTCTTTTTGATTCGTCAGGACATATTTAGCAACTCTCCGGATGGCATCATCCACCAGCTGATCCAGTGAAGATGCTTTGATGAAATGGAATGTACACTCTTTGTATTTGTTTCCATAAGCGGAACAAGCAAAATTACTGTCGGAATCATAGACTTTTCCACTCTTTCTGTGCTGTGCCTCGGGACTTCGGTAACTCATCCTGCTGCCACAGTCAGCACAATATACAAGTCCGGAAAGCCGATGCTTATACGTTCCGTTGGCAACACGTTTGATTACCCTCTTTCTCAGCTTCTGTGCCTGATTCCATGTTTCTTCATCAATAATCGCATCATGGGTATTCTCAAAAATAATGAGTTCTTCCGGTCTGGCTTTTCTTCTTTTTTTGGTTTTGAAATTGTCACAGATTGTTTTTCCAAGAACCGTATGCCCCATATATTCCTGTTTGTCCAGAATACCGCTGACAGCAGTGGCATTCCATACATAAGGGTCATGGTAGCTGTGGTTCCTGCTGACTTCGCCATCCTCTGCCCTTTCCAGATATGCGGACGGTATTAGAATATGCTCCTGTGTCATAACATCTGCGATCTGTGCCGGTCCGTTTCCTTCGATTGCAAGCTGGTAAATCCTGCGGACATTTCTGGCAGCCTCCTCGTCAATAATCAGATGGTTTTTATCCTCCGGATCATGTTTATATCCGTAAGGAATTGCTCCACTGCACCGCTTACCGGACTTCATCCTTGACTGGAAGATCGCCTTGATCTTTTTGCTGGTATCTTTGGCATACCATTCATTCATGATATTCAGAAACGGAGTAAAGTCATTATCTGTAGGCACATCACTGTCAATGCCGTTGTTAATGGCTATAAATCGAATTCCCTTTTCTGGAAACAAAATTTCCGTATA
>JBJEMB010000179.1:0-2021 GCA_051879455.1 Lachnospiraceae bacterium | reverse complement strand
AAGATACATGTATGCGGCATCATATGCTTTTTTCCGAAGCAGTTCTTCTTCTGTCTGTCCATCTGTCTGCTCTGTCACATAGCTTACACTGTAGCCATCATTATTTTCTGACTTAATCGTACCGCTTTTTGACTTTTCTTTCTTAACAGCATACGAATAATAAACATCAGCTACTGCACACACTGCATCTTTGACCATATCATTTTCTGTCGCAAAGATATCCCCTGCAATATAAGTGATCTGCCTAATATACGCTTCTGCTTTACGCACAGCCGGCGGGAACTTCTCCTCTGGAATTGTCCCGCCATACTGCTCAGCATAATATTCATAATCCACATACATGTCTCTTCACCTTCTTTACTACGCCCCAGCTTTCATGATTGCAAACGGACATCTCTTAGTCTTGTCTGTCTTAAGTGAATTGATTGGATTTGGAATCTCCCATCCCATACGCATCACTGCACGCAGGGCAACCATGTCATTCTGCATCAGGTTGTATGCGATAGAACCATCTGTATTCTGAACAACACCTTCGGTAAACAACTTGAAGGTGATATCCTGTCTGATAGAATATACCAGCTGACTGAAATCACCGGAGATCATAAGAGCTTTTGACTTATCAAATGCTCCATTGTTCGGGAAGTTCATAGGTGATCCATCCAGAGAATAATTTGTTCCATTCTGCATATCAGACTTAAAGATCGGCTGTCCTGTTGTATCTTTCAGTCCTCTTAATTTCGCTCTCATGGAAATATCAGCCATATGGCCATTCACGAAATAACCACAATCTTCTACTTTTGCAATCACGCCATCTTCCGCCATAATTTTGTCATACAAATTATCCGTGCTTCCAAGAGTTACGATTGTTCCAGCTTTTGTTGCGGTTGTGACCACGCCATCTCTCCAGGTAGACGGCTTATCTGTGTCAAACAGAACTGCTCCGTCAATCACTTTTCCAAATGCTTCTGTTACCCTCGGTTTTACCTCTCCCCAGATATCATACTCTGCATCATCCAGAACAGATTCCGGGATTGGAACGATAACCGCAATCTCTTCGGCAACGATAAACTTTTTATCCCATGCCATGTTTGTAGTTTTCTTCTGTCCAGTATCTCCATTGACAAAGTAAGCAATTGGCAGCATATCCAATACTGGAACCTTATACTGCTTACTGGTCATATTCGCAAGCTTACGTCCTCTGGAAAGGACTGCAGACTGTGCGATTGTCCCCTGGATAATTTCATTTGCTTCCTGTGTTGGGATCAGGGCTTCCGCACCAGTACGGTCAATAATGGATGCATCACCCTCAAACAATTTTAAGTTCATTCTATTTCTATTCATCTTCTTCTCTCCTTTACCTTCTTGCAGCAGCGCGAATCCGTTCATTAATGGATGTATTCATGCTTCCTCCAGATCCGTTTGACTCACTTCCAGTTGATGTGGATACCCGATAGGTACTGCCACCCACATATCGCGGATTTTCTTTCAGATATTTCTCTGCTGCCTTTTCAAAAGTTGTTTTATCATCAACAAGTTTCGATACTTTGAACATGACATAGTCAAGATCTTCCGCTTTTACACCCTTTCCTGTCAGAATCTTCTCGTTTTTCATCTGCTGTATTTCTTTCAGCGCATCCTCTTTTTCCTGCTGTAATTTTGCAACATCAGGCTGATTCGCAGCTCGCTGTGTCTTAAATTCTGTAATTGCTTGCGTTACTTCTGCTTCTGTCATTCCCTGGCTTCTAAAGAAATTTGCTAACGCAGCTCTTTCCGATTTCTCGGCTCTTGCACTTGCAATCTCTTCTAACTGCTCATAAGTATATGCTCCGTTTCCATGTGCTCCGGATGAGCCCCCAGCGGATCCCTGGCCGCCGTTACCAGCCCCGGCATTTCCACCCTGCCCTGCAGAGCCAGCTCCTGCGCCGTCTTCAAAGAGCTGTAAATACATTCTGTGTTTCATTTTCTACCTCCGTTTCGCCTCGACAGGCTCCCGAGCTTTTCAAGTCTTCACGTTTTGGACA
>JBJEMB010000178.1:0-11342 GCA_051879455.1 Lachnospiraceae bacterium | reverse complement strand
AATAAATACCAGGACGCATCATATGCGCCCCGGCATTTATTTAATCTATTTATAGGCCATTTGGATATTAGACTTCTCTCGTATACTTTTTAAGCCACTCTGTTTCCTCATCATTCAGATAAGGCGAGATTGTGTCGTATACTTTCTTATGATAATTGTTCAATAACTTTTTCTCCTCAGCTGTCATGATATCCGGATTGATTGCATCAAGATCCATCGGAATCAGTGTAATTTCATCAAAATACATAAACTGTCCATATTCATTCTTCTCACCTTTACAGCACAGAAGTTCATTTTCCAGACGGATACCATGTGAACCTTCAATATAAATTCCCGGTTCATCTGTAATGACCATACCTTCCTGCAATACCGCAGTATCTCCCTTTACGTATCTGTATCTGAAACTTGCCGGGCCTTCATGGATATTCAGAAGATATCCTACTCCATGACCTGTTCCGTGATTAAAGTTCATATTGCGATCCCAGAACGGTTTTCTTGCAAGAATATCGAGTACCATTCCTGTACAGCCTTCCAGGAATTTTGCACTTCCAAGGGAAAGATTACTGATTGCAACAAGCGTAAAATCATCTTTCATCTGCTGTGAAATTTCACCCAGTGCATAAGTTCTTGTCACATCTGTTGAGCCCTCCCAGAATCCTGCTCCTGTATCTGTAAGGAACAGACCTCCTTCTTTTAACTCAACATCTGTTTCCGGTGATGGCTCATAGTGAACGATTGCTCCATGTTCGCCAAAAGATGCAATCGGTTCAAAACTCGGACGGATAAAATTACCCATTTCTTTTCGGAATTCATCCAGTTTCTCAGAAGCGCTGATTTCAGTAATTTTAATCTTACCTACATTTTCTTTCAGCCATTTCATGAATCTTACATGCGCTACGCTGTCTTTAATCTGAGCTTTACGGATATTAGAAACCTCAATCGGATTCTTCATAGCTTTCATAAGAATCGATGGATTCTGTGCTTCGACCTTCTTTACATTTTCCGGAATATTATTGTACAATGCATAGTTTAATTTATCCGGATCGATCAATGCTTGAGCATCTCCCTCTAACTCACAGATATCCTTATAAATGTCATTGTACGGATGGATATGTACATTCAGCTCTGCTAATTGGGACTTGATCTCCTCATTCAATTTACTCTCATCCAGACGTTTGCGAAACGCGGCAAGCCGCTTGAATACGGCATTTTTTGTTACTTAAAATCAAATAACTCCTCACAGGATATGGTATAAGTTTCTTTCTGAATTAGAAACTCATATCAACATGGATGAAATTATTCCAATTTTGAACAAATCTTGGACAATACTTGATTTTCACATCCAATTATGTTATACTCCATACCGCTTACAAGCCCATAAAAACCAAGGTCTATCGGGCTTGCCGCCGATTCCCGGCGAACTCAGATACCTACGGTACCTGAGTCTCGCGGCATTCGCCAAATGGACATACAAGTATGTCCGCATGGCTCATTGCTTCGCGGAAAATGCACCGAGTGTTCGAGACCTTCCACTCGTAAAACAAAACTAAAGGAGAACAAAATAATGAAAAACAAAAATGTAACTTTCTTGACCCAGGCGGCCATGATTGCCGCTATCTATGTAGTTCTGACTCTCGTTTTCAGACCAATTTCTTTCGGAGAAATCCAGGTGAGAATCGCTGAAGCGCTTACGATCCTTCCGGTCTTTACTCCGGCTGCTGTTCCAGGTGTATTTGTAGGCTGTCTGATTGCCAACATTATCGGCGGAGGAATCCTTCCGGATATTATTTTCGGAAGTCTCGCGACTTTGATTGGCGCCGTACTCACATATAAACTCCGTGAAAAGAATGTACTTCTGGCTCCTGTTCCACCGATTGCTGCCAATACGATCATTGTACCATTTGTATTATTCTACGGATATGGCATTAATCTTCCTATTCCGTTTATGATGCTGACTGTGGGCGTTGGCGAAGTGCTTTCCTGCGGCGTACTCGGACTTGTACTCTACTCTGCATTAAAACGATATAAGCACATTCTTTTTTCACCAAAATCCGCATAGTACTATTATAACCATAGAATTCAAAAGACTATAAAAGAAGCCATACATTTGATATCTTTTTATACCGGTATCATCTGCATGGCTTCTTTTTTATCCTACGCTATATATGTGTGCCCACTCTTTTTTGTCATACTCTCAATTTCTTCTGTGGACACAGTTTTCCTTTCCCCTGACTTAACATCAATATAAGTCATTGTCGATTCCGTATATCCCACAAGAATTATCGCATTCTTATCACTGCACATTGCAATGACAGGACGTTCCTGATCAATAATGTACATCAGTTCTTCTACTGTACATCCGGTAAGATCCAGACTGTTTCCGTCACCTGCCTGCTTCACTACTTCAACTGGCACTGTTCCTTCTTTCAACTGAGTTATCATTGTTTCCAGAACATCATCCTTTTCGGTAATATAATGCTGAAGATTTCGATTTCCTCTCTCCCAGACATATTCCTGCCTGTTTGAAACTACAACTCCACTATACAGATCTGCCTGTTTGATAGCGTCTGCCGCTTTTTCATAGATCCCCTGAAGTTCTCCATAACCATAGACAAGATATTGCTCTTCTTCAGCACTTTCGTCAAAAGAGAACGTAGTGGGCTGTTCACGAAGCGTCTGCTTTGGCTTGAGAACTTTAGGCTCGCTATCTTCAATCCCATCACTATATACAATCCTCATCTGTGTCTGTTTCAGAGATGTACTATAGGACTCCAGATAAATATTACTTTCTGTTTTTTCTTCATTATTAGTAATATGATCTTCTAAGACAGAGTTATACGTATCTCCATTTTTTGTTGCTCGCTCAAGAGTGATCATATTTCCTTCAAAAGATGCCCCCAGAATGTAAATACCTTTCACCTCATAGGTTTTGATAATTTTCTCTTTATTACTCTGTATCTCGATTTTATACATCGGGATAATAGTCTCTCCTGTTACAGACTCCCCGGCATCGGATATTCTTGACAATCCATACACAAAATCTGTCTGCATAAATCCCAATGGCTGAATACTTTCTCCTTCGCCACAGGTTACTGTTCTATTGTTTCCTGTAGAAAGATTCATAATCTGCACTTCGGTTGCACTCTTAGGATCTTCCTCTGTCTGATAAGCAATTAGTTTCCGATCATCCGACACTACATATTGCCCATCTTTTAATCCCGTCACTAATTCATTTGTCCGGTTCTTTTCAACATCTATTTCATAGAAGACTCCATCAATGATCGCATATAACATATTTCTTTCCGCACTGTAATACACCATCTTTCCCAGCTCATGTATCGTATGCCCGTAAGACTTTCTGGTAGAAATAAAAACCTTTTCCTCCACAGAGCTCTGTTCAATATTATAATAATAAATGGCAATTCCTACTTCGCCTTCGTGCTCACCGCGGTTCATATACCCATATACCGCAAATGTAAGATTCCCCGATTTATCCATCTCTAAAGGCTCTATTTTATGCTGCGCAGTGAGATTCCTTTCATCTGTGCTCTCTGCTGACACAAAACTAAATACTCGGGATATCTCATCGGTATCCCTGTTATAGTGCCACAGTTCATCTGCCTGCACAAACGCTACCTGTGTTCCATCTTTATTTACCATATAAGGCGTATCGCGATCTGCAATCCCAAGCAAAATGCCCTTTTCATTCAACACTTTTTTCGATGGATCAAATACCTGATCCATAGTCCTGTCATAATCAAGGAGCAGCCCGACTTTCGAATCAGTTTTATATCGCACGCGGAAAAATTCTTTCACTTTATAAAGATCTTCCTCATTTTCCTCACCTTTACAGCGAACCTGATAAAGAAGCTGCACAGAACATGTGGTCCCATTTAGTTCTTTGATCAGCCAGGTCTCTCCGCCTTCTACCTTTGGCTCTAATTCTCCCCATGTCACATGATCGTAGTCTGAATGAATGGTCACATGCTGAAGCGTTGTATTATTTCCCTCTTCATTCGGCTCAATCGCTTTTCCGACACCTGCATCTTCAACTTTATTCAACGCATTTTCATGAAAATTCTTAATATAATCCAGGCATTCTGCGGCATTCATTCCTCTTTCATCAACAATACGGGTATAATAGTAGACCTCTTTATCCTCTTCAAGATTCAAAATCACCTGCAGCACTTTTTCTTCTTCAATAATAGAAGTATCACTGAAATTAACAGTTACAACTCTTCCCGGATCTTCCACCTTTGTTTCCAGAATCCTATCTTTTCCATCCAGCGAATAAATATTACACTGTGCACTGATAATCGCAGAATCGTATTGTCTGATATTAATTTCCAGCTTACCGTCCGAAACCGGTGTGATCGTATCTCTTAAAGATGATATAGACATTTCCTCAGAATAACCCGGTACAGTATTTATCGTATAACCATCATAGGAGAATGAAACCTGCGGGCAGGTTGCTGCTCCCATATCTGCAGTCATATTATCATTGCCTTTATTTGTAAAATAACCGAATACTTTAACAGCGATCAAAAATATAACGATCAAAACCGCTGCTTCGATCATGCGTTTCTTTAATTTCTTTTTTTTCATGTCCTATCCTTCTTAAATATCTATTTCTGGTTAAGCAGCCGTCCCAACATTGGTTCTATCTCAAAAAATTCTTCACACGACTTAATCTCCTCTGCCGCGGCCTGGCTGTAAATTGGATACTTCTTTTTGACCGCACGGATCAGGATATTTTTGGGAGTATGCTCCATATCTATAAATTCCAAAACCTGTACATCATATCCTTCCCGTTCCAGATACTCTGCACGAAGGCCATCGGTGAGAAGCGCAGCCATACGTTCTCTGAGAAGTCCGTATTTCAAAACCGGAGCTACCACTTCTGTTTTTGAGTTTCCGCTTTTTTCACAGGCTTCAATCTGTCCGTTCAGTTCATGTTGACAACACGGTACCGAAAGAATTACTTTTGCATTCCATCCCACCGCTTTTGCCAGTGCAAAATCAGTTGCTGTATCACAGGCATGAAGTGTCACCACCATATCCACCTCTTCTGCTCCTGTATAATCTGCAATATTCCCTTCAAGGAACTTTAACTTTTCATATCCATATTTTACTGCCAGTTCATTACAATGACAGATCACATCCTTTTTAAGATCCAGCCCGATAATGCGAATATCATATCCCTTTAACTCATGCAGATAATAATACATTGCAAATGTGAGGTATGATTTTCCACACCCAAAATCAAGAATGGTAAGTTCCCTTCCTCTATCAAGCTGTGGAAGGACATCCTCAATAAACTCTAAAAATCTGTTAATCTGTCTGAATTTGTCAAATCTTGAATGGACGATCTTTCCCTCTTTCGTCATAACTCCAAGATCTATAAGAAACGGAACCACAATCCCCTCTTCAAGGATATACTTCTTTTTACGATTATGTGAAAGCTCTGCCTTTTTCTGACACTTCTGCAGCTTTTTCCTGATTGTTACCTTTCCTTTCTTACTGACAAGCACTGTATAGATTGCATGTTGTGTCTCCATCTGCATCTGCTTCATATTTTCCATAAGCTCTACTATACGATCCAAGGCGTCTCTTTCACTCAGATTTTCATGAAAAGCCTGGTTATTACGAAAAGACTCAACCTGAAAGGCAAGCCTGTCCTTATGCATAACCGGGCGCACTTTAACTTTTACAATTCCTTCCTTCTGTCTTGGATTGCTGAGCGTCGCTGAAATAAATTCTGTATTTAAATTGTCCTGTAATATTTTTCTTAATTCATCCATAGCAGTATTATTGTAATGTTTTTTTCCTTTCTACACAAGTAGGGTACGGAGTATTTTTTCAAATACCCCGTACCCTGTTTTTCTCTTTTTATCCACTTTAATCCTTTAACACTCTCGGGAACGTAATCGTAACCTTGAAAAGATCGCCATCCAGATATAAATCAAAAGTTCCACCCTGCATCGTTGCCAGCGACTTTGCTATGGAAAGTCCCAGCCCGCTTCCTTCCGTACTCCTTGAAATATCCCCTCGGATAAACCTCTCTGTCAATTCATCTGCTGAGATATTAAGTGCCTGCTTGGAAATATTTTTCAGATTGAACACAGCCTTTTTTTCTGTAACTGAAAGTTCTGCATAGATACGTGTACCTTCCATAGCATACTTTGCGGCATTATTGTAAATATTTTCGAGAATTCTCCACGTTCTTCTTCCATCCACCCGAATCACCACTTCTTCCTGAGGAAGAAGGAGCACTTCCTTCAGGTCTCTGGCTTCAAATTTTTCTTCAAATTCTCCACTCACCTGCTGCAAAAGCTCTGTAAAATTCAGATTGATAAATTCAAGAGAAATATTTCCCGAGCTTACTTTCGATGCTTCTACCACGTCTTCCGTTAAGTTTTTAAGTCTCTGGGACTTCTGTTCCAATACCTCAATGTATCTTTGTACTTTCGGATCCTCAAAATTCTCCTGCTTCAAAAGTTCTACATAATTAATAATCGATGTAAGCGGTGTCTTAATATCATGAGACACGTTTGTGATCAAATCCGTCTTAAGACGCTCGCTCTTCATACTTTTTTCCAGTGCGGCGTCAAGTCCTGCCCCGATAGAATTGACATCTTCTGCGATTTCTTTCTGATCCCCGTACAGCTTATCAAGCGGGATCTTGTATTCCACTTCTCCTGCGGAGATCATCTTAATACCTTTTTTAATTCGCCCTCTTCCAATTGCTTTAAATACCAGATATGCAAATGCCACCGCTTCCGTAAGGAGCATCACCAACACAAATATGTCACAGCTAAAGCCGGCAAATCGTAAATGAACCATCCAGTGAACCAGGAGAAACCCTCCAAATAACACTACTGTTTTCCAGATACAATTTAAATTTTTAAATAAAAGAGCCACAAATTCCAACGCTTTTTTCAGTATACTGTTTTCCCATACTGTTCTCGCCTTTATCCTTCTCACCAGACTGAGAAGGCCTGCAAGAAACATACAACATGTATACGCCGCCATAAAACATCCGATAACAATATACGGTATAGAATTGGTAAGATAAGATCTTACGGAACCAGACTGGAATGCCTCCATAGCACGTGAGGTAATATAATTTCCAACATCTCCGACAATGGATATTCCAAACACTATCGGAATCAGCCACACACCAATCACCAGTCCTGCTGCCAGTTCCGTTTTCCAATGATCAAACCAGTTCAGATGCAGTTCATTATCTTTACTGTTTCGTCCTGCAACCGCCGAAAGCCAAATGACACATCCGAGAAATACTACAAGCGCCAGAGCAGCAAATACAGCTATCTGTTTTGCGTTTCTTCCATATCTTTCATACAACCGGTCTTCCGAATAGAACCCATCCTGTACCGGATATTTCGTATCAACGACTGCTACAAACAAAAAGTCCTGATCACTTAAGCCAGATGATAAAATAGAGTCCCTCCACGCAGAAGCATCAACATCGTTGAGATTCGTCTCAAAATCGGCAAGTTTTGGTTTAACAATAATATATTTCCCTGTCGCTTTCACCTTTTCGATAGAACTTTCCAGTTGTGAATACGTTCTATACTCGGACTTATTTGTATAAATCCGTTTATTTTTTGTATCTGCATAGAGATAGAAGAAATTTGTATCTCCTTCTTCAATACCACTGTTAATACATTCATACTCATTTTTCCTCTCACCGAGAGTATAAATCGAGCCATTTAACATGCGGAAAGCTTCATCCAGCCTTCCATTCCACTCCGGATTTTCATTAACCAGATTCAGAATACTTTCTTCTCCGATCGGCGGATAAAGCTCTGCCATATAAATGCCGTCGTAAAGCCAGAAATCAGTATATTTAATCTTCCCGTTTTTTCCCTGAAGCCCACGATACATCCCTTCCAGAATCTCAATACCATTCTGAAGATCTGTCAAAAGTTCTGCTTTGCTGATTCCTTCTTCATCTCCGGATAATACGAACTTTAGGCTTCCGGATTGAATCTTGTCATAAAACTCCGACATCAGATAATAATGATAAGTACCATCTGCTTTTTTACAGACAACAATCTGTTCTGTTTTATCCTCATCTTCCATACCATCGCCTGAATTTTGAAGATAATCATACCAGCTCAGGAGCTCTTCCATTTTGTATGCAAAACCGCTATCATTCTTACCGGTTATGCTATCGTTGCTAAAGAATTGTTCGATATCTACAATCTTATCCGGATTGTATTTCCCGTCTGTCTCAAAAATTGCCTTGGTACCGATTCCAGTTACAGCCTGATAACTGAAGTTTTGCATCTCCTGTACAAAATGCCTTGTATCCTCATATTTCTGGGCTTTTCCTCCTGCAAATAATTCCTCTCTGAGTGTGGGATACGATATGATCCACATGGAACTTGCAGTCATCACAATAACCATAATATGTGCCAGAGCTACAAGAATTGCCTTGGTAATATTGGTTCTGTACCATTTTCGCTTCATAGCTACCCCTTTCTAAAGCTTTTCTATCTTATATCCGACTCCCCATACCACTTTCAGATAGCGTGGTTCTTTGGGATTAATCTCAATTTTTTCTCTGATATGGCGTATATGTACCGCTACAGTGTTGTCAACACCGATAGCATTTTCGTTCCATATGTTTTCATAGATCTGATTGATAGAAAATACTTTCCCCTGATTTTTCACAAGCAGCAACAGAATATTGTATTCTATCGGTGTCAGCTTCACAAGCTCCCCATCCACTGTTACCTCTTTAAGGTCATCATTGACAGATAATCCCCCTGTTGAATAGATTGCTGCATTTTGTGCAATCACTGTACTTCCCAGCTGCGTAAATCTACGAAGCTGAGACTTGACTCTTGCTACCAGTTCAAGCGGGTTAAATGGTTTCGTAATATAATCATCAGCTCCTACATTTAACCCGAGGATCTTATCAGCATCCTCAGATTTCGCAGACAAAATAATAATCGGAATATTATTCTGCTCCCGAATCTTAAGTGTTGCACGTATTCCGTCAAGTTTTGGCATCATGACGTCAATAACAAGAAGGTCAACCTCCTCTCTTGAAAGAAGCTTGAGCGCCTCTTCTCCGTCATATGCCTTCAATACCTGATACCCTTCCTGAGTCAGATAGATATCTATTGCTTCAACAATTTCCTTGTCATCATCACATACTAATATTGTAGCCATCATTTATCACCTCTCTTATACTATACAAGATTACCAGACATTTTTTAAGAGTGCTTTCTGAAAATCTTAAGATATTATGAAATAATTTGTGGAATTTTATATCGAATTATATCGAATAATATCTAAAAATATCGTAATATCTCGACTGACTTTTCCCCATTTAAATATAAGATATAATAGAGCGGAACAAATACTATGTTCCTGCGAAAGAAAAGGAGGATAGCAATGGAAACCCATAAAATCGAAAAGTTAGTTCGCAGTCTTGGTATCGGTGCAACATATCGAGGATACCGTTATCTTACTTATGCTGTACGTATATGCTTAGAGGACGAAGAATATCTTCTTTCTATCAGTAAGCTTCTATACCCTGAGATAGCGAAAGAATTTAACACAACCATAAGTAGTGTTGAGAGAGATATCCGAACCGTAATACAAGTTTGCTGGGACCGCGGAAATCAGGAACTTCTGCAAAGTATCGCACTGCACCCACTGTCATGTCGTCCCACAGCAGGGGAATTTCTGGATATTTTGGTAGGGCATCTTCAAAGTGATTCTTACTCTGAAACACAGTTTTAGTTTTTCTTCCCACCTTCTTAAGCTGTTCTTAAGAAATTTTCGTTTTCTTTTATAGTTTCAACATAGTTTAGACATATTTATCTTTTATACTAGATTCAGATAGTTGATAAACGACTTATCACTATCTCCCCCTCATAAAAGTAACGCACCAGGGTTTTTGGTGCATCACTTTACTCTCATTCCTTTAGATAACTATAACAACAACGAAACCCGTTAGCCGAAAGGTTAACGGGTTTTCGCTGTTTTCAATATAATATTTTTATACTCTTTCCGTCACATGCAAGCTGCGTGGAGAAAAACTCTTTCATAACACGGATCATATAATAAGTATCTTTCACTCCGGCGGTCTCATATGCCGAGTGCATGGCAAGCTGCGCAAGTCCGATATCTACACAGTTTACCGACACCTGTGACATGGCAATATTCCCAAGCGTACTTCCACCTGCTTCATCGGAACGATTTGCAAAGAACTGAACAGGAACCTCTGCCTTTTCACATAGCGCGCGGAATACAGCAATACTGACTGCATCACTTGTATATTTCTGTCCCGCATGAGATTTCACCACAACTCCTTCGTTCATATAGACGCAATTTCCAACATCTGTCTTCTCCGGATGATTCGGATGAACCGCATGAGCATTATCTGCGCTTAACATGAAACTGTTTGCCAGGGCACAGTAATAATCTTCCTCTGTCTTTCCAAGTGATGCATTTACTCTGCGGAGCACATCATATAAAAATGTAGAAGCAGCCCCCTGCTTTGTTCCTGAACCAACTTCCTCATTATCAAAACATGCAAATACATTAATCGCATTTTCACATGTACTATTCAGGAAACCTTTCAGCGATGCAAAAGCACACTGCAGGTCATCCAGATGGGCAGATGAGATAAATTCACGATTGGCACCCCACACAGAAGGCTGCATCCGGCTGTAGAGGTACAGATCGCTTCCGTAAATATCTGCCTTGTCCACATGAAGTTCTTCTGCCAACAGTTTTTTCAGATCATCTTTCTTTGTTCCAACACCGCCAAACAGTGGAACCATATCAATCTGTTTGTTATACGCATAGCCTTCATTAATCTTCCGGTTCATATGAATAGCAACACTGGGAATCATCAGAAGATCCCTGTCGATCTTCACAAGTTTTGAAACCAACGCATTCCCTTCTTTTACAAGTACTCTTCCGGCAACGGATAAAGGTCTGTCAAACCAGGTAGAGCAGATCATCCCGCCATATCCTTCCGTGTTAAGCTGTGTATATTTTCCTTTTACTTCTATCTCTGCATTTTCCTTTACTTTAAAAGTCGGACAGTCCGAATGAGATGCTGCAATATGAAATCCATACTCATCCAGATTTCTCCCCAAATTTAGTGCGATAATACTTGATCCGTTCCTTATCACATAATATTTTCCACCAGGCGCAACACAAAAAGGCTTTCCTTCCAGAAGTTCTTCATACCCCTCTTCCTCAAGCTCTTCTCTCATCGCTTCTACTGCATGAAATGCTGTCGGACATCTCTGTAAAAATGTCAGCAATTCCTCTGATACTTTTTGATACAT
>JBJEMB010000177.1:0-2028 GCA_051879455.1 Lachnospiraceae bacterium | reverse complement strand
CTGAGCTAATCGCGCAACTATTAAATTGCATCTCTCTTTGACGCAAGAGTTATTATATAATATCATTTAGAAAAATGCAAGCTTTTTTTACATTATTTTTTGAATTTTACTAATTTTTTCTTCATTAATGCATTTACTCAAAAAACGTTGTATACTACTTCTAAAATACTAAAAAGTACCCTGAAAGGAGTGATATATTATGTCTAATGTAACTTGCAAAATAGAACACCATGCCATGATGTTTGCCTTCCTTGCCAAACACGCAATCGAACTCAAGGGAGACGCTGGTAAAGATGCTATTTTATCCGGTATGACTACATATGGAAAAGAACGTGGCGCACGGATGGCGGCAAATGCACTGGCACATGGAGATGAATTGACAACGATGACAAATCAGGCTTACGGAGAGTGGAAACCTGACTATGACGGACAGATGGAATTCGGTCAGCTTCGCACAGAACCAACGCTCCAGACTTATATTTCCAAATGTGCATGGTGCGATGCGTGGAAAAAACACAATATTACAGAATATGGAAAATATTATTGTGTCAATGTGGACAATGCTGTCTATCAGGGATTCCGCTCAGATTTTGTCTGTACTCCTACCTCCACTTCTCTAAGCTGGGGCGGAGATCGATGCGAATTTGACTGGGGATACCCCCTATCTTCTGAAGAAGTCACAGCTCTTGCAAAAAAGAAAAAAGAACTTGGGACTTCCTGTATGAGAGATTTTAATTTTCATACCGCACATTTAAAATATACCATCAGTAAAACTTTGATTGATACTTTTGGTTCAGATGGCGAGAAAATTGTAGCCCTCGCGTTAGAAGATTATAAAAATACATTTAGCGAGGAATACCTCGCAGTGCTTGATACCATTGACGTATCAGAATTTTAAAAAAGGACTTACATAACTATGAACACAGTAAACACCAGTAATATACAACATACACCTAAGAATATTATCGCTGAGTGGATCAACACTCATGAAGCTGAATTAATCGAAACCGCAGACTACATTTTCAATCACCCGGAACTGGCTTACGAAGAAGTTCTTTCTTCCAAATGTCTTTCCAATTATCTGGAATCTAACGGCTTTGAAATCAGCGAAAAGACAGCTGGTATCGACACGGCTTTCACTGCACAATGGGGAAGCGGAAAACCGATTCTGGGATTTCTGGCTGAATATGACGCTCTGGCTGAAATCGGACACGCCTGCGGGCACAATCTTTTGGGAACCGCCGTCTGCGCTGCTGCCTGTGCTCTGAAAGCGGACATGGAACATACCCATGCTTCCGGTACAATCCGGGTATATGGATGCCCTGCAGAAGAGATCATGTCCGGAAAAATCGTCATGGATAAGCAGGGGGTTTTTGACGATCTGGACGTTGCCGTCATGTGGCATCCATTTGACCGCAACCGCGTCAGCAATGACATCTGGCAGGCTCAGGATATCAAAAATTATACTTTTCACGGCGTCAGTGCCCATGCCTCCAAATCACCGGAAGACGGACGGAGCGCACTTGATGCAGCAGAACTTATGAATATCGGTGTTAATTATTTAAGGGAACATGTTCCGGGGGATGTCCGTATGCATTATGCCTATATAGATAATGGTCTTCCGGCAAATGTAGTTCCGGATTTTGCAAAAACCAACTATTTTATCCGCTCCAGCAAACGCTCCCGCACAGAAGAAGCAAGCAAACGGGTAGATGACTGTGCAAAGGGTGCTGCTCTGATGACAGGAACAACGGTGGATATCGAACTTGTAAAATGTTGCAAAGAGATGAAGGTAAACCGTGTTCTTGCAGAACTTTATTACGATGCTATGACACGCATTCCTACACCGGAATATACCTCAGAAGAGCTTCTCTTTGCAGAAGAGATTTCAAAAGAAGCAAATTTTATGAACAATGGAGAATATTTTTCCGGATTGGAACCATTAGAGGACGCACCGGTTCCGATTTCCATCGGTACAGATGCTTCTGAAGTCAGTCATACAGTACCACTTATCACGCTCAGCGCCGC
>JBJEMB010000176.1:0-2040 GCA_051879455.1 Lachnospiraceae bacterium | reverse complement strand
TTTTTCCCTGTTCTTCTTCCATAACATTATAACAACCATTTTTTTCAATGTAAATGGATGTCTTTTCTATAACAATATGCATGCCATTTTTATGCCCATTATGAATGAAAAGACCTTCGTCAACACGAAGGCCTCTGTTCTATTCTTTCTTTTTTGGATGATACGTAGGCACGATGCTCTCTACGATCATTCTCATATCATCTGTCTCGCGTTCGGCTGCATCTTCAAGAGTCTGAAGTGCCAGATGCAGTTTCTCTTCATCTACATCAATCGGATGTCCGACATGGATCAGTTTATTTGGTGTATCTGTCATTCCTTCTTCGTCCATCAAAAGCTCTTCGTATAGCTTCTCTCCCGGGCGAAGTCCGGTAAATTCGATGTCGATGTCTTTTCCTAATACGAGTCCCGACAGGCGAATCATATTTTTCGCAAGATCCAGTATCTTTACAGGCTCTCCCATATCCAGCACAAAGATCTCTCCGCCTTTTGCATAGGCACCTGCCTGAAGCACCAGTGATACTGCCTCCGGAATGGTCATAAAGTAGCGGATGATATCCGGATGTGTAACCGTTACAGGTCCTCCCTTGGCAATCTGCTGCTTAAACAGCGGGATAACGCTTCCGTTACTTCCCAGAACATTACCAAAGCGCACTGCTACAAATTCGGTCTCAGACTGCTTATTAAATGTCTGAATGATCATCTCACAGATTCTCTTGGATGCCCCCATGATATTCGTCGGATTAACAGCCTTATCTGTTGAAATCTGTACAAATTTTTTTACGCCCCATTTATCCGCCTTCTGTACGACTTTATATGTACCGAGCACATTATTTTTAATGGCCTCGTTCGGGCTGTCTTCCATGAGCGGCACATGTTTATGCGCTGCTGCATGATAGACGATTTCCGGTCTGTACTTTTCAAAAATGTCATCCATGCGGTTCTCATCTCTGATAGAACCAATCAGAACTTTCAGGTTCAGCTCCGGATGATTATGGAGAAGCTCCTGCTGAATCGCATAAGCATTATTTTCATAAATATCAAAGATGATCAGCTGTTTTGGATTATGTTCAGCAATCTGACGGCAAAGCTCACTACCGATGGAGCCTCCTCCTCCGGTGACCATGATGACTTTATCAGATACATAACCCATGATCTCATCTAAGTTTACCTGGATTTCTTCTCGTCCAAGCAGATCTTCCACACTTACCGGGCGGAGTTTGCTTACATTTACCTCGCCGTTAATCAGCTGATAGACTCCCGGAAGGATCTTAAGCTCACATTCCGTCTCCTTACAGATATCCAGAATCTGGCGAAGCTGCTCCGCAGACGCAGAAGGAATACAGATAATGATCTGCTGTATATTATATTTGCTGGCATATTTCTTTATGCTGTTACGGTCTCCTACTATCTTGACACCGAGAATATATTTTCCCCTTTTAAGCGGGTCATCATCAATCACGCAGCGGACGGTCTTGTGAAGATATTTGCTGTTCTGCATCTCTACAAGAAGTGTCCTTCCCGCCTCTCCTGCACCGATCATCATCACATTCCGGTCTTTCTTCCACGGCACGCTACGATGCTGCTTTTTCAATCTTACCAGACGATAGGAAAATCGTGTTGCGCACACGAATATCCCAAGGTAGATCGTGGTCAGAAGATAATAACTTCTTGGCAGAAATCCTCCTCCGATGATAACAATTCCAAGCTGCAATACACCGGACACAATACATGCCCAGACGATACTGTAAACTTCTTCAAGCCCCGCATACTCCCACAGACTTGTATATATTTTAAATAAGGAAAAAACTATCAGGGTGGAACCAACGAAAAGTGGAGAAAATTTTATTAACTCTTCTAGAAACTCTTTAGGAATATTATATATTATAAATTCGAATCTTGTTGCTAAAGCAAAAAACGAGGCAAGCACTATACATATGATATCTAACAAGATTAAAAAGATTCTTCGTATCAAGAGCTGATAATTGAATTCTTTCGTTCTCATTTGTACGCTCCCAAAGTGACAATTTTTGATTTTTTCGC
>JBJEMB010000175.1:0-2041 GCA_051879455.1 Lachnospiraceae bacterium | reverse complement strand
AACCAGGGACATGGTACACATGTGTGCGGACTGATTGCGGCAGAAGCTAATAATGGGATAGGAATTGCAGGAGTATCATATAATGCGACAATCTTACCGGTTAAGATATTTGATGATAATGGAAAAGGTGCTACTACAGCAACTTTGTTGGAAGGATTGAAATACTGTCAGAACTTAATAGAAAACAACGAAATTGAGAATCTTCATGTAATTAATTTAAGTGTCGGAACTTATTCCAGTGGTACAGATGACACGGATATCCTGATAGAAAATCAGATTTCTACTCTTGCAGAGAAATATAATATTTTATGCGTATGTGCAGGAGGAAATGGTGATGCGGTGACAAGAAAACCGTTGACTACTCCATTATATCCTTCAGATTTTGATGTATGTCTTTCGGTTACTTCGTTGGACAAGTATGGAAATAACAGTTCATGGTCGGATTATAATATGTCAAAGGATATCAGTGCACCGGGAGAGAATATTTTTTCTACATGGTGTTTCGAAACATCTTGTGGATTCTATTCATATATGTCTGGAACGTCCATGTCTGCACCAATCGTATCTGGGGTTTGTGCACTATTGTGGGCTAAAGATCCTGCATTGACAGTTAATCAGGTAAAAGAAGCGATAACTAACACAGCAGTTCCAGTGATTAGTAACGCTTCAGACGGAAGACAGGGAAATACCGGGAGTGCAGGTGCAGTTGATGCTAAAGCAGCGCTGGAATATATCAGTGAGTCAGGAGAAACTAATGAAAAAACCAGTATAGAAAATGCGGAAATTACTTTTACAGAGGATTCCTATACATATACGGGAGAAAGAATAAGACCCGAAGTGGAAGTGAAAATTGAAGGGAAGAAGTTAGTCTGTGATGAGGATTACAAGGTGGGCTATAAAAACAATCTTAATGCAGGCACTGCTCAGATAGATATTCAGGGGATCAATAATTACAGAGGAACACTTACAAAAGAATTTACAATCAATAAAGAGAAAATCTCAAAATGTACATATTCTATTTCCGACAAGGATGTTTTCTATACAGGAAAGGAAATAGAGCCAGAAGTAAAGCTTTATTTCAAAGGAAAAGTTATAAAGCAGGGAACAGATTATATCGTGGCATATTCTGATAATATTGACGTGGGAAAGGCTACGGTAACAGTTACCGGAAGTGGAAACAATTTTACCGGAAGTGGGAAGTTTTATTTTAACATTTTGAAAGTTAATATTGCAGATCTAAGCATTTCGTTGTCTGAGACAAGCTACACTTATGATGGTGAGGCAAAGAGACCGTCTGTTACAGTAAAGAATGGAGATATCACTCTTGCTGATGGAATCGACTATTCTCTTATATATACTGATAATGTTAAAGCTGGTACAGCGAAAGTAAAGATTATTGGGATAGGTGATCATTATTCTGGCTCGGTTGAGGAAACATTCATTATTTATAAGAGCGACACAGAGTCTGCAGAAACGTCTGGATCGAATAATACGAAGAGAAAGAGTCAAAAAGATGGACGCAGCAGAGAAGTGGAAAAGAATGAAGAAGGTAATCTGTCTGAGGATAGAGAAGTGATAACCTTACTTGAAGAGGGGGAAGAAGAGATTATTGTGAATCAGGAGACTGGTATTGCAGATGAAGGGAACGTATATTCAACTGTCGGTGATGTTGAAAAGTCTGACTCAGAAGAATCGGGGCTGAATGCCAATAATGATAGTATAGAGGATGTATCTTCGACTGATGTGAAAGAAGGAAATGCAAAGATTATGGCGTTCTTTTTAATGATCATTATAGTGATAGTATTCCTGTTCCTTTTCTTCTTTGTAAGGAAAAGATGTTTTAAAGAGAAGAGCAGATAAAAAAGCAAAGATAAAATTAATTATTATTAGACAAAACCTCAGGCATATACATAAAGTAATAGTATATGTCTGAGGTTTTATATGAGAGAAGACACGAAAAAAAGATTTACAAAATATATTGTTGCTGTATTTTCACTCGTGATTTTGTTAGCCGGTTCATTCAAATATGTATCTGGATTTG
>JBJEMB010000174.1:0-2049 GCA_051879455.1 Lachnospiraceae bacterium | reverse complement strand
AGTGCTGTCTGTGCCCTGGAAAGTTCGTTTGAGACGCGTTTATAGTCCTCCTGTACCACGGAAATATCGTAATTTGCGTAGTTATAATCGATGACTGAGGACTGCACAATCCCTGACACCTTTTCTCTCTGCTTTGGAAGGCGATCTGCCATTCGGCGAAGCTTATCTTTTTGGGAATTCAAATAAGGAATATAGATAAGCATTTGGTCGATAGTCATCCCAAATCCCGGGACTTCATGTTCTACGTTGAATTGATTAATCGCATGTTTTACTATCCGTATTTTACAATTCATTTCATGAAGTTCCTGTTGTATCGCCGCATAATCATAAGACGGCCTTACGGAGTCCACATTCTCACCAAGCGCCGCGCGAAATTCCCGGCTTCTCTTTTCCATGCCAAGCAGATTTTCTTCCTTTTCTTTCAACTGTCTGAGCAGTTTAGCTGCTTCCGCAGATGTATAGTGCATATCAATGTCCTCCTTCTGATAATCTGGAATCATAATAGCATAGGAAGAGGTCAACCGTCTATGAACTGCCAGTTCAATTTCATCCCAACGATTGGATTCTCCAGAAATTGAGAAATAGGTGACACTAATTCTGCATATCAAGCATATACTTCTTATTCCGCTTACGATATAATCAATCCATAAGATACAATCGTTTCACCAAAACTTGTTCATATTCGATCAGAAAAGGAGAAAAATTATGCGAATCGTAAATCTTGAGAATAGCAATAGAAAAATCACAAAATCTGTCGATAATTTCCATGTACTGGAGTATATCCAGGATGCCAGTGTATCCCCAATGAATGCGATTGATGAATATTTCATGAGCAAAATGAATGTCAGAAGAAGGCAGGTCGTAATTGACATCGATCGAGATCACTCTGCGGTGATCCAAGCCGGTGCCATGCAATGGATGGGTGGTAATGTCCAGGCAACATCCGGCGTAAAGGGAATTGGAGATCTTTTTGGCAAGGCCATAAAGGGTGCTGTGACCAAGGAAACCGCCGTAAAACCGGAATACGTTGGAGAAGGGACTCTGGTACTGGAACCCACCTATAAGTACATTATTCTGCAGGATGTCTCCATGTGGGGAGCTAATGGTATGACCATCGAGGACGGTATGTTTCTGGCCTGCGATTCCAAAGTAAAGCGCAATGTCGTAGCAAGGAAAAACCTTTCTTCTGCCGTCTTAGGCGGTGAAGGACTCTTCAATATGAGCCTTCATGGAAACGGCGTCGTTGCTCTGGAAAGCAATGTACCGGAGGAAGAACTGATTGTGATCGAGTTAGAACATGACGAGCTGAAAATTGACGGCAATCTGGCAGTATGCTGGTCCTCTAATCTTGATTTTACCGTGGAAAGAACCACCAAAACATTGGTGGGATCGGCAGTCAGCGGCGAAGGATTGGTAAATGTCTATCGCGGAACAGGACGCGTCCTGATGAGCCCGGTTGCACCAACAACTTCTTTATCCTCGGCAACCAATACATTAAACGCCAAAGCTGCTGCAAAAAACAGCAATACATTAGGCATGTAAAAGGCGATTACATATTTACAGAGGTATTCTTATGGCATATGATTTTGAAAAAGAAAAGAGAGAAGCTACCGATGCTGGTAACCGTGCGCTCCGCAGCTTAAAAGCCGCTCAGGAAAATTTGAACAGTGCAAAAAACTGGGGCATCTGGGATATGCTCGGAGGCGGATTCATTTCCACAATGGCAAAGCACTCCAAAATGGATCGTGTAAAAGAAAACCTGGCAAAGGCAAGATCTGATTTAAAGAACTTCAGTCGAGAGCTGCAAGATGTGAATATGGCGTGTCATTTGGATATAGAAACCGGGGATTTTCTATCCTTTGCCGATTGGTTTTTCGACGGATTTGTAGTCGATTGGATGGTTCAGGATCGTATTAACCAGGCATCCAGGCAGGTAGAGGAAGCAATCCATCGAGTAGAAGGAATCCTCAACCAGTTACAACGTTAAATGCCAACACGTATTTTATATTGATTCATGAGGGCAGAAATTCTGGATCTTCCATAACCACT
>JBJEMB010000173.1:0-2054 GCA_051879455.1 Lachnospiraceae bacterium | reverse complement strand
CACAAAATATATTGACACTGCTACTGCCACTCTTCCTCTCCCACCAGAAGACAGGGTCCTTTTCATTCGTTTTTACAAATGTGTTCTGGTGGGCGTTTATCTTGACTGGCTTGACAATGGTATGAATTACAATCTTGAAAAAAGCTGCATCCGCATTACGGAATTGCATCATGGTTCAGGCAAACAGGCTATATTAAAATCTGCGGAAACTATAAATCCCAAATACTGATATCGAAGGCATTTCTGAAAACCAATACTTCTATTTTGTTCTCTTGATTTGTCCTACATCAATGGTGCAAATACCCTCAAAAAATCCTGGAACAACCTGGTCAACAGATTGCCTTTGCATTCATCCAGTGAAATCTGATGGCATTGCCTCAGTGTATCTAAAAAATCCTTTTTCACCTGTAAAACTGCCTTACTGTCATACATCCATATTCCACATTCGAAATGCAGATATAGACTCCTAAAATCTAAATTCGTAGTCCCCACAGTTGCTGTATGATCATCTGAAACAAAGGTCTTCGAATGCATAAATCCTTTTGAATATTCATATATCTTTACCCCTCCATATATCAATTCTCTATAGTAAGAACGCGTTGTCATGTGAATGAGTGTCTTATCCCAGATATGGGGTGTAATGATACGTACATCCACACCACTTTTTGCAGCCAAGCACAATGCAGACACCATGCTGTCATCCACAATCAGATACGGCGTACAAATATAGACGTATTTTTTTGCATTATTTAAAATTTGAAGATATACATGTTCTCCCACATTCTCGTCATCCATAGGACTGTCAGCATACGGCTGAACAAATCCCTCCGACCTTTTCTTCAACAAATTCTCATTGTCCGGAAAAAAATGTTCTATGCATTGCTGCTTTCCACAGCACAACTCCCACATTTCAAGAAACATTAAGGTCAGACTCCATGCCGCATTCCCTTTTACTTTTACAACTGCATCCTTCCAATATCCATGTTTCTCATAAGTATTGATATATTCATCTGCTAAATTCACGCCTCCCGTGAATCCAACTTTTCCATCAATAACCGTAATTTTTCTATGATCTCGGTTATTTTGAACTGCAGAAAGTATGGGTCTGAAAGGGTTAAAGACAGAACACTGAATTCCATACTCTGCAAGCTGTTCGGCATAATTGGAAGGCAGTGTCAAAAAGCACCCGATATCATCATATAATACCCGAACGTCGACTCCCTGACAGACTTTTTCCTTTAGCACTTCTAAAATAGATCCCCACATGATACCTTCCTGGATAATAAAATATTCCATAAAAATATAATGTTTCGCTTTTTTTAACTCTGCGAGAAGAACTGGAAAAAATTCTTCACCCGGCGAAAAATATTCAACGTTGGTATTATCATAAATAGGGAAACCCGCATATTGTAAATACCGTATTTGCGGAATATGCTCTGGAATTTCTTTGCAAATCGCTTCAAACGCATCGCCTGGTAGTCCATAGAACTTCCGATTCTTCTCTTCAATCTGCATGATCCGCTTTCCAAACCACCTCGTTGACGCCTGGAAATTATAAAGCAGATACAACATTCCTCCAAATAAGGGGAACAAAAGAATCAGAAAAATCCATGCAATTTTATTTGCCCCTTTATCCTTTTTAGAGATAATATACAGCACAAGGAACCCGCTAATAGCACGAAATGCTGCTCCCAGTCTCTCTGATATGTAGCTTTCACTGGTAAAAAAATAAACCAAGACCAAAACCTGTAAGATCAGTAGAGCCATAATCGCCAGTCTTCTACGCAATAATGCATGAAACCATGGATGCCTCATTTTATACCCTTGCCTTTTTTTCAATTGCACCATCTTCTCCTCTAATAGAATCCAAAATATAATGCCGATATTCCAAATACAACAAGGGCAGTAATACTTCCTGCCAGGAATTCTGATACGGTATGTCGCTTTAAGTATACAGACGCCCAAAATTCAATACCATAGAGAATCATGCAAACCAGCACAGTGACACCCTTTAGCCAATAGGATAAAAATAAATATGGAAGTGTACAGCTGCA
>JBJEMB010000172.1:0-2056 GCA_051879455.1 Lachnospiraceae bacterium | reverse complement strand
CCAACCAGAATAATGGATTCATAAGCTGACTGTTCCAGTTTTCTCTTAATCTCTTCTGCCGAATATCCCTGCTCCGCCAGAGTAAGTGCATCCTGCACAGAATGCCTTTGTGTTACGGAAATCCGATGATTATCCACCACCTGCACCTTACCATCATATTCCCTCGCCAAAATCTGTGCTGTCTGGCAGGAACTACTCAGTCCACTGGACATCGGAATATATACAATTTCATCATACCCATCAGATAATATACAATCCCACATTTCCATAATATCCCCTAATGATGGCTGTGAAGTAGATAACTCTTTATGTTCTAAAAGCCATTGATAAAATACCTCATGAGGCAATCCATATCCTTCAAAATAAGTTTCTCCCTCTATGATAACGGGCATCGAAATTACATGAACTCCAAGTTTCCGTCCTTCTTCCTCAAAAATACCACTGTTACTATCTGTTACTATTGCCGTTCTCATCCTGTACCTCCTCATAATATTCTTTTCTATTTCTCTTCTACTCTCTTGTAAACACCCAAATCATATCCCCAATATCCACAAATTCATATATGTAAATAACCCGTTTTCTGTTGTCTGCATCTATCCTGCATCTATCCTTCATCCACCTTTAATAATACATTTGTAATACTATAAATACGTCTTTAATTGTTCTGCTTTGTCCAATTTTTCCCACGGAAGATCCAAATCATTTCTCCCGAAATGTCCATAAGAAGCTGTTTGCTTATAAATTGGTCTTCTCAGATCTAACATTTTAATGATTCCTGCCGGTCGGAAATCAAAATTTTCACGTATTATCTCTGTGATATTTTCGTCTGAAAGCATTCCTGTTCCAAAAGTATCTACAGTAACTGAAGTAGGATTCGCTACACCGATGGCATAGGAGAGTTGAACCTCACATCTTTCAGCCAGTCCTGCAGCAACAATATTTTTCGCCGCATACCGTGCCGCATAAGATGCGGAACGGTCTACTTTAGTACAATCTTTCCCCGAAAAAGCTCCACCACCATGTCTTGCATATCCTCCATAGGTGTCAACAATAATTTTACGTCCTGTAAGTCCACTGTCCCCATGCGGACCACCAATCACAAAACGTCCCGTAGGGTTAATGAAAAACTTTGTATCCTTATCCACCATATTTTTCGGAAGTATCACATCAAAAACATATTTTTTGATATCTTTATGAAGCTGTTCCTGTGAAACTTCCGGGTCATGCTGAGTAGAAAGTACTACTGCCTCTAGCCTTATAGGCTTATCATTCTCATCATATTCTACAGAAACCTGTGTTTTTCCATCTGGTCTTAAATACGGCAACGTTCCATCTTTACGCACTTTTGTCAGCTGAAACGCCAGTTTATGGGCCAGAGATATTGGATATGGCATATATTCTTCCGTCTCATTGGTTGCATAACCAAACATCATTCCCTGATCACCAGCTCCAATATCTTCGATTTCATCGTTTGACATCAATTTTTCCTTTGCTTCCAATGCTTTATCCACACCCATAGCAATATCCGCAGACTGCTCATCAATTGCTGTAATAACACCACAGGTATCTGCATCAAATCCATATTTTCCTCTGGTATATCCAATCTCTCGAATTGTATCACGGACAACCTTCTGAATGTCCACATATGCACTGGATGTGATCTCACCCATCACCAATACCAATCCCGTAGTAACCGCCGTCTCACATGCCACACGGCTCATAGGGTCCTGTTTCATCAATGCATCTAACACGGCATCAGAAATTGCATCACACATCTTATCCGGATGCCCTTCTGTAACAGACTCCGATGTAAATAAACGTTTCTCTTT
Source organism: Lachnospiraceae bacterium (assembly GCA_051879455.1). Taxonomy (GTDB): domain Bacteria; phylum Bacillota; class Clostridia; order Lachnospirales; family Lachnospiraceae; genus MD308. Next base: position 227 of record JBJEMB010000172.1, on the reverse strand, counting down.
TGTCATGATTATCTCTCTTTCTTAATTCTCTTTTTCCTTGTTCGCTCTGTTTTCCTTCCACAATTCATCTGCAACTGGTTTCCAATTCTCCGCATATCTGTCACATTTTGCACATAAATGATCGGCTGTTTCCGGAGACTGAAGGTCTGTTGAATGTGCTTCTGTTCCCGCAACCATGCTCCTTAATTTTTCTGGATTTTCAAGCATCGGACATGGGCGCAGCATAT
>JBJEMB010000171.1:0-2057 GCA_051879455.1 Lachnospiraceae bacterium | reverse complement strand
GGCTTCGATTCATTCTGATTTGAATTGCTTGCCTGCTGACTATTCTGTGTTCCACCGCTTCCCTGTGAACCAGACTGATTTTCAGATGTCTGTTCTGCCGAGGCAACTGCCTCCGCAGCCGCTGCTGCATTTTGCTCTGCCTCAATGCGTCGGAGCTCTTCTTCCGCCGCTGCTTTTGCCTGTGTAAGCTGACTGTCAAAATCATCAATCTGGCTTCTCATCTCTGTCAGAGTTGTCTCGAGATTCGCTTTCTGAACTTCCATCTCGTCAGACATGCTCTCCATCTCAGCCTGACCTTCTTCCAGATTGGACTTTAATTCTTTTACTTCATTCTTCGTCTTTACATACTCATCCAGCATATCACGATCATAATCGTGAACTTTCTGAACATATTCTGCTTTATTTACAAGATCAGAAAAAGATTCAGCAGTAATTAATGTGGCAAAAAAGGAAGTATCTCCCTCTTCATACATGTACTTGATACGAAGCTTCATATCTTCATACTGCTTCTTTTCTTTTGCTTCTGCATCTTTCAAATCATTTTCTGCTTCTTCAATTCTTTTACCCTGATTTTTAATATCCACCTGCAGAGCATCATAATCAACTAGAAGACTCACCAATTCTTCATTTACATTCTTTGCCTCTGCTTCTGCCTGACTTTTCTTTTGTTCAAGAGATTCCACATCATCCTGAGGAGTTGCCAGAACAGGCGTTACAATTAAAGAACTCATCACAGTAACTGTGATGAGTGTCTGTAATAACCTTTTTTTCATATTCTCACCCATCCTTACCAATCATTCTGTATTATACGCCCCCGCATACTCTAAGGTCAGAATACTACATTTTCTTTTTTTTTTCAATAAAATTTTCTTTTTTCCAGATTTTGTCTGCAAAATTTCATGAAATCCCGGAAAATAACCCTATCTATTTTCTAACATACCACATTCCCGAATGAACGTTTGATATTTTCACAACATCGCCCGTATGTGGTGCATGGATCATCTTTCCATTTCCAATATAAATGCCAACATGACCTGGTTTTACACAAACATCACCTGGCTTTGGATCACTGACTCTTGGCCATCCGGCAAAAGTACCAGATGTCCCAATACGTGTATATTTTCCTGTCAGACAATAACTTACAAAACCAGAACAGTCAAATGTATTCGGGCCACAATCTCCATAAACATATCGGCACCCTAATTTTCCGTATGCCCGGTCAACAACAGAACCTGCTACCGGTTCATCATATCCAGGCTCACCTTTGCCATTCTCGCTCTCTTCTGTTTTATCAGAATTTTCTACATCCTTTTTATCAGAATTATTCTGAAGATTTTTTTCCGCTTCCGCTCTGGCTGCTTCTTCTCGAGCCTTCTCTTCTGCTTCTGCTTTGCGGGCAGCCTCTTCGACAGCCGCCTGATACTTCTCATCCAGATCCGCAACTTCACCTTGTTTCTTTTCAAGCATTTCATTGAGTTCGTCTTCTTTTCCTTCAAACTCAGTCGCCATAGTAGCGAGTTCATTTCGCTCCTTTTCCAGTTGCGTTTTAAGCTTTATAACTTTCTCTTTTGTTTCAATATATTCATTTAGTTTTTTCCTGTCATAGGAATGAATCGTCTGAACATACTCTGCTTTATTGACTAGATCCGAGAAATCCTTCGCACTTATAAGTGCTTCAAATGCAGTAGAATCTCCTTCCTCATACATATATTTGATACGGAGCTTCATATCTTCATACTGCTGTTTTTCCAGTTCTTCTGTCTTTTTGAGATCGACTGTTACAGTTTCAATCTCCTCACCTGTTGAAATCAAATCCGACTCTAACTCATTAATCTTTTCAATAATGTCTACCAACTGACCTTGAAGAGAGTCTACTTCCCCCTGAGCTTTTTCCTTGTCTTTCTTAATTTCATCAGCACTTGGAGTTGCAGACACAGGCATAACAATCATAGAGCTTGCAATTACAGCTGTTAACAATCTCGTTCCTAATTTTTTCATTTTTTACTTCATCCTCTAAATACGTATTCTCACAGGCACAAATCACCAATATCTAGTAG
>JBJEMB010000170.1:0-2061 GCA_051879455.1 Lachnospiraceae bacterium | reverse complement strand
TTTTATGATTCCGGATTTTCTAATAAATCTTCAATTGTACATCCGAGAACTCTTGAAAGCTTATAGACAGTTCCTGCCTGTGCTTTATCAATGTCATTTACTTTTTGCTCATACATTTGAATAGACCGAAGCTTCACCCCGGAAAGCTTTGCAAGTTCATTTTGTGATATTCCCCGATTTTCACGAATTGTCTTTAAACGAGTTTCCTGTTCTACAGCATAATACTTTTTGTTCATATCTTCAATGAAATGTCCGATGTCCATCTCATGATATACACGATACATTGAAATAATTTCCGCGAGAGAAATTTTTGAAAAAATATCTTTAAAACGTTTGCCTGTTGCCCACTGGTACTCAGCCAGCGCCCAGCCGGCCCAATATACATTTGAACGTTCTTCGGAAAATACTCTTTCCGGAAATCCCCAATTTGGATAAGCGTATGTGATTACTTTTTTCGCTAATTCTATGCCGGACATACCGGCAATAATTGCAGGATTTCCGCGTTCAAATTTATCTGCATATCCGGATTGGACGAAAAGTTTTGAAAATAAATCTGCATCAAATTTGCAAACGCTGATTGCGTAATCAAAAAATTCTGCCAGGTTTTGTTTTGCATCATTCAGATAAAATTCGTTGTATGCGTGAATCATTATTTTTCATCTCCTCTCTGAGAATATCCAAAACGAAGATATCATCTTTATAAGAACGGTTTTTGCGAATTTCATTTCTGTATGTTTCTCTGGCACTGGAATCTCTTGTAATAAATTTAGGATAATAGATCGTCCTATCAGCAAGCTCTGCTTCTTCGAATTTTAAATTTTCAAATGCTTTTTCTGAAATCAGTACAGTCTGTTCACCTAACTTTCCAAGTCTGAGTGCCTGATTCAAACTGCGAAGAGATAATCCGTTTTGAACAAAGGATTCCGCAAAAGAGAAATATGAGTCATCGGCTCTGTAACCAATTACAACATCATAATCTTTTAAATTGACTGAAAAGTGATCAATGATATAATCTCGGGCATCAACAGCAATTTCATTAGAAAGGCGGAAAGTTCTGTTTTTTAATAATAATGCCATCCAATGCAGAATATTATAATCGCCGTCTAATAAGTTTAATACTTTTAAAGAATCCCGTTGGAGAGAATATTTATTTACAAATCCGTCTGTATTTTGTTTGCATGCCCATTCCATAGCCATTGGTAATTCGCGGGTACAATAAAATCCCCGGCCATAATCATTGTTTGCTTTGCCAAGATGAAAATCAGGTTTTTCAATGATATGATCAGAACCATGTAATAATTCAATTTTACTCATCTGGCGCCTCCTTGACTGTTATTGTGATGATATTATATCATTGTGATGATACAATATCAATATCTCTATATCTTCAAAGTCAAGTTTTCTTTTTTAAAAGATTTCAGGGGCAGGTGCGGCTCATGCGAGTCACACCTGCCCCTGGTCAGAACGATCTGTTCAGGACAATATCCTGTATATTTTATTAATAATTTTCTGCTTTTCTTTCAAAGTAAGCCTTTGGATGTGCGCAGCAAGGACATACTTCCGGTGCTTCCGGACCCTCATGGATATATCCGCAGTTTCTGCACTTCCAGCCCAGAGGAGCGTCACCCTTGAAGGTCTTGTCATTCTTCAGGCTGTCTAACAGCTTCAGATATCTCTTCTCATGAGCAGCCTCAACCTGAGCAACCAGCTCAAATTTTACAGCCAGTTCCTCGAAGCCCTCTTCTCTTGCTTCACGTGCCATACGCGCATACATATCGGTCCACTCAAAATTCTCTCCTGCAGCAGCGTCAACCAGGTTCTCTTCAGGAGTTCCGATTCCGTGAAGCTCCTTAAACCACATCTTTGCGTGCTCTTTTTCCTGATCTGCAGTTTCCAGATATAAAGCTGCCATCTGCTCGTAACCGGCTTTCTTCGCTGCGGATGCGTAGTAGGTATACTTGTTGCGTGCTTCAGACTCGCCTGCGAAAGCTGTCTTTAAATTCTGCTCTGTTTTAGTTCCAGCGTATTTGGACATAAATAGTACCTCCCGTGTGCTATGAT
>JBJEMB010000169.1:0-11598 GCA_051879455.1 Lachnospiraceae bacterium | reverse complement strand
CCCACTGATCTTTTTCATATAATAAAACCTCCTTCACTGTATACATTGCTTTAAAATCTTTGCTTTGTGCTAAAAAATGCCCTAAGCAATATGCTTAGGGCGAATATACTATCCGTGTTACCACCTAAATTCAGAGAAATTTCTCTGCACTCTGCCGGATACGGGAGAATCACAAATCATCTGATCTCCGATACCGCTCCCCTCTAACGCTGGGAATGCGTTGAAGTCTACTAAAGCCTTGATACTTTGTCTCGTTCGGTTCACTGCTCGAGGGCTACTTCCATAAATCCTTCACGAAAACTTACACCAACCGTCTTCTCTCTTTGCTTCAGAAATCTATGTACTCCTCCCTGTCCTGACATTTATCTGATAATTGTATTTATTATAGTAGATAACAGGAACTGTTGTCAACCATTTTATAATATGTGATCTTTTTTATTCCAGCACTCTCTCTGCGATCCGCTTCCATGAAATCTGGCTTACATCGGCTATTTTTGTTTCTTTTGTCTCGATACTCTCCTGAAGTTCTTTTGCAAGTCTCTCTTCAAATGCCGGAAGCTCTGATTCTACCGGCTCATCTGTATTTTTCATCTTCGGCATCTTCACATAGCGGATATCTGCGCCCGGAGCTGATTTAGAGAGCCACGTCGGTATCCCCGGAAGTTCTGACATTACGACTCTGTCATGGCAGGCCAGAGCTTCAATCACAGTAAGCGGAAGTCCGTCAAAAAAGGAAGGAAGAACGAAGATATCACACTGATTATAAATCTTTGCAAGCTCTGTCTGAGAAAGTCTTCCTAAAAAGATTACCTCGTACGGACACTCTTTTGCAAGCTGCTCGATTACTCTGTACTCTTCCTCATTTCCCGTACTTCCTGCAAGGTAAAGTTTCAGGCTGTCCTTTTCATAATCCAGAAGTGATAAGCTTCTGAGAAGACTCATGACACCCTTTTTTTCTGAAATCTTACCTGCAAATACAAGCCGGGTCACTCCATCCTTGATCTTTTCGCCTGACGGGCAGAAAATCTGACTGTTATATCCCATACCTACAATGGTGATTTTATCGTTTTTCACACCATAGATATCCATGACTCCTTCTTCCTGCGCGCTCTGTGGCACAAAAATCCTGTCAAGCTTATTGATCTGTTTTCTGATATATCCTCTCTCAAGATCTGTCTTTTGCATCTGTCTGAGGTCAGTATTATGGCAGAATCCATAAATCTTATGCTCCGGGAAATGTTCCCGGACAATCGCTGTCAAAAGGTACAGATGATGACATAAAATCACATCCGGTTTTAAGTCACAGACTGCCTTTTCTATAACTTTTAAAAATGCACATTTAAACTGCTCCACCATTTCCGGTGTCATATCACAATACCTTGTGCTTTTATAAGGCATCTCATCAGACATTCCTGTGATTGGATAAGAAAGCTCTTCGCTTGAAAAATACACCGGATAAAATGCTACACCTTTCGGGAGTTCCACAACGTCATCTTCATAGATTCCGGCAACCACTGCCTGTTCATGACCGCTTTTTGCAAATTCCTTTACAAGTTCCGTCAGATAGACCCCACTTCCGGTACTGTTTGGCTTTTGTGCTGTAATACTTAAAATCCTCATTCTATCTTGCCACCCTCTCATAGACTGTAAAATAAAATTCCAGATCAAAACAGGTCTGCTCTTCGCTTATTTTTGTCATCTGCCAGTCTTTATCCTCATCAAGATTCGGGAAATAGGTATCTGCGTCATATGCGTGGTCAATTTTGGTGACATATGCCCTGTCACAGTAAGGAAGCATTGCCCGGTAAACGCTCTCTCCACCGATCACGTAGATCTCTCCTTCATGCTTTTTAGCCTCTTCAAGAGCTTCTTCGGTGCTGTGAACGAGAATGGCATCCTTTACTTTATAATTCCTGTTTCTTGTAATGACAATATTAGTCCGCTTCTTAAGTGGCTGTCCCTGCGGAAAACTCTCCAGAGTCTTTCTTCCCATAATCACAATATTTCCGGTCGTTGTCTCACGGAAAAATTTCATATCTGCCGGAATACTCCACATCAGTCGGTTATTTTTTCCAATTGCCCAGTTTTTATCTACTGCAACGATTATATTAATCATCTTACTATTCCTCCCAGTCACTAATCTATTACTCTCAAATTAACTAAACTGCTACCGGTATATTTCTTATCTGCTCATGGGTCTGGTAATCAATAAGCTTTACGTCATCTCTTGTAAACTCATAAAAATCCTTAACCTCTGGGTTCAGCCAGAATTTTGGTGCCGGAAGCGGTTCTCTTTTTATCAATTCCTCAATCATAGGAACATGTCTGTCATAAATATGTGCGTCTGCAATTACATGAACAAACTCTCCCACTTCCATATCACACACCTGTGCAAGCATATGAAGGAGTACCGCATACTGGCACACATTCCAGTTATTTGCAGCGAGCACATCATTGGAGCGCTGATTTAAGATTCCATTCAGTGTGAGCTTCTCATGTCCCGGTTTCTTCGTTACGTTAAATGTCATACTGTACGCACAAGGATACAGGTTCATCTCATGAAGATCCTGATGTACATAAATGTTTGTCATGATCCGTCGGCTGTACGGGTTATTCTTCAGATCATAGATTACCCGGTCCACCTGATCAAACATTCCCTCTTTATACTGATGCTTTACACCCATCTGATAGCCGTATGCTTTTCCGATAGAACCGTCTTCATCCGCCCAGCTGTCCCAGATATGGCTGTGCAGATCATTGATATTGTTTGATTTCTTCTGCCAGATCCACAAAAGCTCATCGGTACAGCTTTTTATCGCGGTTCTTCTAAGTGTCAGCGCCGGAAACTCCCTGCTCAGATCATACCGGTTCACCACGCCGAATTTCTTGATTGTATAAGCGGGCGTTCCATCCTCCCACACTGGGCGCACCTTTTCTCCTTGCGTGTCTGTGCCGTTATCTATGATATCTCTGCACATATCTATAAAAACTTTATCAGCATAACTCATATATTCCTCTCCTTCTAAACAATCCGCATCGCCCTAAAATTAAGGTTCAGCAATATGATACAATACCTTATTAAGTAATCTGTCCAGTGCTTCCACTTCTTTTTTCGTCATCCCCAGCGTCAGCATCTTATCAATCTTCTTTCTGTCCATCTCCATCCGCTTCCGGATATCATATGCTTTTTCTGTCAGATATACATTTTTACAGCGCTTATCACGCTCACTGGGCACCACCAGAATAAATCCCTTTTCATCAAGCCTCTTAAGGAGTCCGGTAACTGTCGGATTCTTAAGGTTAAGCGCCTTCTCAATATCCCGTTGCGTCACCTCTTCTTTTCCACAGCAGAACAGAAAATCCAGCACCTCACACTGAGAAGATGTGATGCCCAGATTTCTAAGGCGATTATTAAATTCTTTTTCATACACCGTATTAATCTGCTTAAACAAAAACCCTATCGTTTTCCGCTCCCGCATGGAATCATCCCTTTCGTGCCTTCTCTTTTTCGTACAAATGATATCATAGATTATTTGAAAGGTCAATTCACGCAAAACAAAGATTGCCTCCCCTCTTCTTGTCATGCTATGATAACACTAGCATATAAAGAAAGGAAAATACACCATGGAATCTTTCAGACAATCCACGATCTGTCCATATGACTGTCCTACTTCCTGTGGTCTTCTTGCCACAACAGACGGACAGCACATTACTGCAATCGAAGGAGATCCTTCCCATCCGGTTTCTCAGGGACTTCTGTGCAAAAAAATGAGACATTACGCAGAAGAGATTAATTCTCCTGACCGCATACTGACTCCATTAAAAAGAAATGGTAAAAAGGGAAGCACTTCCTTTTCTCCCATTTCCTGGGAGGAGGCAATTGACGAGATTACTACTCACTGGAAAACTCTCATTGATTCATACGGACCAGAATCTATTGCCTACTGCTACTACGCCGGTGTCATGGGAATCGTACAAAGGCATTGCATTCAGGCCTTTTTTAACCGCATGGGTGCCTGTGATCTCATAAAAACGCTCTGCTCTACAGCAAAAAGCAAAGGATATGCTTCTGTTGTCGGTTCAACGGGATGCCTGGATCCCCGCGAACTAAAGGACAGTGACCTGTATCTGGTCTGGGGAAGCAATGTAGCTGCTACCAGACTTCCAACCTTAAAAGACTTAACGAAAGCGAGACAAGCCGGAAAAAAAGTAATACAGATTGAAGTTTACGGATCACCTATGGCTCCCTATGTAGACGAAACCATTCTCATTCGTCCCGGAACCGACGGAGCATTGGCCCTCGCCATGATGCACGTACTGGTAAAACAGGGACTCGCTGATGAGAACTATTTAATGGAAAATGCGATTGGCTACAAAGAGTTTAAGGAAACCCTCACCAAATACACTCCCAAGTGGGCTTCTGAAATTACCGGTATTCCAAAAGAAACCATTTTTTCTCTTGCCAATGAATATGGTCATGCAAAAGCCCCATGCATTTTACTCGGAAGCGGAAATTCCCGCTATGGGAACGGGGCCATGACTGTACGTCTTATTACAATCCTCTCACAATTTACCGGAGCCTTTAAAGCTCCCGGAGGAGGACTCTGCGGATGCACCCCTTCCGGAGGTTCTTATTTTAACAGCGACTTGATAAAGCGTCAGGATTTCCGAAAAGAAGAACCAAAAAGAACGATCAATATCAACCAGTTAGCTTCTGCTCTCACAGGATCAGGCGGAAACACACCCGTGAAAAGCCTCTATGTTGCAGGTGGAAATCCGGCTAATTCCGTAAGTGACCAGAAAGCAATGATCGAAGGACTTAAAAGAGAGGATCTGTTTACCGTCGTCCACGAGCGATTTTTAAGCGACACGGCAAAATATGCAGACATCATACTTCCCGCCACATTTTCCGTCGAGCACCCAGACTGCTATGAGGCCTACGGCTACTGCACCATGGCATCCGCCAGAAAGATCATCAATCCCCCCGGTGAAGCTAAAAGCAACTGGAATACGATTGCATTACTGGCAAAATCTATGGGCTATGATGACCCTTATTTTCAAAAAACAGAAGAGGAGATGTGTGAGACACTGATTATGGCACCAACTCCAAAATCCGTACACTTAACGGAGGAACAACGAAACCAGTTGCTGAATGGCGCTGCAATTTCAATGCCTCTTTCCAACCATACAGATTTTAAGACGCCGGAAAAGAAATTTTACATTGTCAATCCGCATATTGACGAGCCGATGCCTCATTATACCGAATGCTACAGTAAAGATAGCACTTTACATCTGGTTTCCGTTCCAAGCGACTGCACTCTAAATTCTATCCATCAGAATCATCCGGAGCTTGCCAAAGCACGCGGACCCATGACTCTTATTATGAATACATCCGATGCGAAAGCCCGCAATATTAGTGATGGAGACCGGGTTCTCTGCTATAACGACCTTGCTGAAGTAGAATTTATGGCAAAGCTGACAGACATGATTGCAAAAGGAGCTGTTGCCTCTGTAGGCGTCTACAAAGCCTCACAGTCCATAAACGGACTGACCTGCAACGCACTCCACCACGCCCGTCTCACAGACGAAGGAGAAGCAACGACAATGAACGATAACACCGTGGAGGTAAAAAAGGCAAATTAATTTCATAAAGTTTTTATCTTAAAACAAGTCAGAGTGCCCGCCAAATGGCAGACCCCTGACTTGTTTTTCAGTTCTTTTAAACTCCTATTTCTATGTTTCCCGCATCTTTTTCAGTTCTTTTATCGAAAATCCGATTGCTACTGCTGCTGCAGCTGCGTCTGCAATCGGTCCCGCATACATGACGCCATCAATTCCCATAAAGATTGGAAAGATCAAAATCAACGGGAGCAGGAAAAGTACCTGTCTGGTCAACGACACAACAATGCCAAGCTTTGCTTTTCCGATAGATGTAAAAAAACCGGAACACATCGGCTGCACTCCATTAATAAATGTAAACAGCATAAAAATTTTAAAATATCTCTCAGCAAAATGGAAATATTCTTCCGTTCCTGTTCCAAAGATACTGACAATCTGTCTCGGGAATAATTGGAAACAGATGAAAAATACAATTCCCACACTAAGCGAAATCTTGAAAGACTTCCTATACGCCTCTCTCACTCTCTCATAATTCTGTGCCCCATAATTGAATCCCCAGATTGGCTGACATCCCTGAGATGTACCGATACAAATCGCCATAAAAACCATATTTACTTTCGAGATAACTCCCACACAGGCAAGCGGAATATCTGCGCCATATATGGAGGCTGCCCCGTAATGTCTTAATGTATTATTCATCGTAATCTGCACAACTGCCATAGCAATCTGGTTAATGCAGGATGCCATTCCAAGAGACGCAATCGCTTTTATATACTTCGGTTTCGGCCTCAACATATGGAAATGCAGATCCATGTGCCGGAATTTCACAAAATATATAATCACAATAATCCCTGATACTACCTGTCCGATTACTGTTGCCCACGCAGCGCCCTGAATCCCCCAATGGAACACAAAGATAAACAGAGGATCCAGTACTGTATTGATGATTGCCCCTGTCAGCATACAGGTCATAGAATAGGTCGGACTTCTATCTGCACGGATCAGGTGATTTCCTCCGGTTGTCAAAACCAGAAACGGAATTCCATATGCCGTAATTCCAAGATAATCCTGCGCATACGGAAGAATCTCTTCCGTCACGCCAAATACCTGTAACAATGGGTTTAAAAAGAGAAGTACAACAACAGAAATCACCAGTCCGCAGACTGTCAGCATAAAAAGTCCTGTTCCTACAATGTTAGTAGCCTTTTCCTGATGTCCTGCCCCTGATTCCAGATTAAAATTTGAAGCACTGCCAATTCCCAGAAGAAGTGCTGTTGCAGTGCAGATAATGGATACCGGAAATGCAATATTCGTTGCAGCATTTCCAAGCATTCCTACACCTTGCCCGATAAAAATCTGATCTACGATATTATAGAGAGAACTTACCAGCATACTGATAATTGCCGGAATTGCAAATTTTGCAATTAACTTCCCTACCTTTTCATATGCCAATGGATTTTTTGAATCTGTCATTTTTATCACTCAATTCTAATATTATATATGCCTAATATTTTTCTCAATACTCTCGGATTACACTGCTGATTTCTCTCATTGTATCCATCTTCTTAAGCTGCTTCAATGCATCTTCCATATGGTACTCTTTTACAGAATCTGTAACAATGACAAGCTCTGCCACACCATCTGTAATGATTTTCTGGACAACTTTGGAAATACTTACCTTATGCTCACCGAACACACTGGCAATTGCTGCCAGTACACCCGGCTTATTGTCAACCTGCATACGGATAAAAAATTTGTTTTTCACATCAGAAAAACTCTTTACCGGCGTCTTGCGGTAACAGGTGCAGCTGATCCGACCATTGCAATGATATTTAATATTTCGCGCTACATCGATCACATCTCCGACAATGGCACTTGCAGTTGGAAATTCCCCTGCTCCTCTTCCGTAAAACATAGCATCATCCACCGCATCACCATGGACAAATACTGCATTAAAGGAATCTCTGACCGAAGCCAAAGGATGATTTTTCGATAAAATCATAGGATGTACCGCCACTTCAATACCAGTCTCCGTATTATGTGCAACACCAAGAAGCTTGATCACACTGCCAAACTCTTTCGCATATCCGATATCTTTTGCACTGATCTTTGTGATTCCCTCTGTATAAACATCTGAAAATACCACTCTGGAGTGAAATGCAATAGAAGCCAGGATTGCTACTTTTCTTCCCGCATCCAGTCCCTCAATATCAGCAGTAGGATCAGCCTCCGCATATCCAAGCTCCGTTGCTTTTAAAAGAGCTTCGTCAAAATCCATTCCCTCCTCAAACATCTTAGTCAGGATATAATTCGTAGTACCATTCATAATTCCTACAACTTCATCAATCTCATTTCCCGCCAGGCACTGCTTTAATGGACGGATAATCGGAATTCCTCCTGCAACAGCAGCTTCGAACAGAAAATCCACTCCATTTTTTTCAGCGACATCCAAAAGCTCTCCGCCATGTTCCGCAATCAGATCTTTGTTCGCTGTCACAACATTTTTTCCAGCATTCAACGCCTCTAAGATCATCGTCTTAGCAGGCTCAATTCCTCCCATTACTTCAATCACAATATCTATCTCATCATTTTCAATAATCTCTCTCCAGTTATCCGTAAGAAGCTCTTTTGGAACGCCTCTCCTTGGCTTATTGATATTATGGACAAGGATCTTTACAATCTCAATGCCTGCGCCCGTCTTACTCTCCATCTCTTCTTTCTGTCTGGTAATCAATTTGTAGACTCCCCCACCGACAGTGCCAAGACCTAACAATCCTATTTTCACTGTTTTTTTATTCTCCATTGGAATATAGACTCCTTTCCTTCGTTAATATTCTAAAGCGTATTTTTTAGTATAACAAAAAAATCTCTAAACGTCAAAAAAGACTTTTCAATAAATTGAAAAGTCTTTTTCAAGAGCGACAGACGGGGTTCGAACCCGCGACCCCAACCTTGGCAAGGTTGTACTCTACCAACTGAGCCACTGTCGCATTTCTTATTTTGTGTTCCTCAGAACAATAATTACTATACTACAGTGATATCAGTTTGTCAACAACTTTTTTCAAAAATATTTTATTCTTTATTTTTTCACTCCACTTCGAGTATAACGTCATCTTCCAGTTCTTTTGTTCCATTATCTGACATATATAACAGATAAGTTTTTTCTTCCTTAAAATTCTCTTCCGGAGTTTCTATCACATTTCCGTCAATATCAATAAATTTGCCTTCTCCAATATATACCGCCGGGACAGAATATTCTGTGATAAATGTATCTTTATCAAGCCAGTATCCACCTTGTTCCACTTTTGTACTGGCTTCTGCAAATTTGGGTATGGATAAAACAGAAAAAGCAAAAAGAATGAGCCAAATTCTGCTACGCATCTTTCTTTTTTTTCTTCTATTCCGCATTTTTCTGTCCCCTCTCACACATTCGCCAACTGTTATAACTTTGTTTTACATTTCTCATGCTGTTTCTGTCATTATGACACAAAGTCTTTACACAAATTGTCATATGAATGTAGGAAGAGACCTGTTTTTATCGACATATTCCTTAAAAAAACAGGCCGAAGCCTGTTTTTTATTAATACTAATATTTTCCCCAATGCACTTTTTTCAAAAGCTCTTCTGTTATTTCCTTTGGCTCTGGAATGATCTGTGGCATTCCAAGTGACAACGTTGCTTCCAGTCTGTATCCTTCCGGATACCCTAATAGCTTTCTTAAATATTCCTCGGTGCTGTCTTCCCCTGCTGATTTTCTGAGTCTTCCCTGGATCCAGCAGCTTCCTACACCGAGACTGTTTGCCATAAGATGCATATTTGCCATGACAATAGAACAGTCTTCTGTCCATACATCGGTCTTTGACTCATCAGCGATGACTACAATAGCCGCATTAGCACCGTCCAACATAGATGCACCATGATCACGGCTTTCTGCCATCTTCTTCAGTGTCTCTTTATCGCGGACTACAATTAGTTCCCACGGGCGGATTGCACGCCCGGAAGCCGAAAGGAGTCCGGCTCTTAAAATCTGATCTAAGTTTTTTTCGCTGATATCTTCAGAAGTGTACGCTCTCACACTTCTTCTCTGTTTCATAAGTTCCAAAAGTTCCATCTTCTATTCCTCTTCCTCTGCCACGATCTGAAGTCCCAACTCATCCAATTGTTTTTTATCAACTCTTGTCGGTGCCTCTGTCATAAGGTCAGAAGCATCTTTCACCTTCGGGAATGCCATCACATCACGGATACTGTCTTCTTTTGCCATCAGCATGACAAGACGGTCAAGACCGTAGGCAAGTCCTGCGTGCGGCGGCACTCCGTATTTGAATGCAGTAAGAAGGAATCCAAACTGTTCCTGTGCCTGCTCTGGTGTAAATCCAAGTACTTCAAACATCTTGCTCTGAATCTGCGGATTGAAGATTCGCACACTTCCTCCACCAATCTCATTACCGTTAAGAACAATATCATATGCTTTTGCACGTACTCTTCCCGGATCACTGTCAATGTACTGTAAATCCTCTTCCATCGGCATAGTAAATGGATGATGCATTGCTGTGTATCTCTCTTCATCTTCGTTCCACTCAAGAAGTGGGAACTCTGTTACCCACAGGAATTTATACTCATTCTTGTCAAGAAGTTCCATCTGAGAAGCAAGTTCCAGACGAAGGGCGCCAAGCACTGCCCACACAACTTTATTTTTATCTGCCGCAAAGAGAAGAAGGTCGCCGTTCTCTCCACCCATAGCCTGGATGAGCGCTGCCATCTCTTCTTCTGTCATAAATTTTGAGAAGGAAGATTTGTAAGTTCCGTCCTCTTGAATCGCAATATATGCAAGTCCCTTTGCGCCGTAATCTTTTGCAAAGCTTACCAGCTTGTCAATCTTCTTACGCGGCATTGCACCCTGCCCTTTTGCATTGATACCCCGGACAGAGCCACCATTCTCAATTGCGCCTTTAAACACAACAAACTCACTGTCTTTTACAACTTCTGTCACATCGGTAAGCTCCATGCCGAAACGGATATCCGGTTTATCGGAACCGTAGCGATCCATGGCTTCCTGCCAGGTCATTCTCGGAATCGGAAGTGACACTTCCACGCCTAACACTTCCTCAAATATTTTTTTGAGAAGTCTTTCATTGACATCGATGACATCATCCACATCAACAAAGGAAAGCTCCATATCAATCTGTGTAAATTCCGGCTGACGGTCTGCACGAAGATCCTCGTCACGGAAACATTTTGCAATCTGAAAATAACGGTCGCATCCAGAGCACATGAGAAGCTGCTTGAAAAGCTGCGGAGACTGCGGCAACGCATAAAAATGTCCCTGATGAATACGGCTTGGCACAAGATAGTCTCTTGCTCCTTCCGGTGTACTTCCAATCAGGATCGGCGTCTCAATCTCCATAAATCCTTCGTCAGCTAAAAACTGACGAGTCAGTGTTGCAACTTTACTTCTCATCATAAGGTTTCGCTGCATATCCGGTCTTCTGAGATCTAAGTATCTGTATTTTAAACGAATCTCTTCTTTTGTCTTAGAATTTTCCTCAATTGGGAACGGAGGTGTCTCAGATTCGGAAAGAATACGAAGTTCCTCCGGAATCACCTCAATCTCCCCTGTTGCAATGTTTGTATTTACAGCTCCGGAACGTTTTTCTACTTTACCTACCACTGCGACAACGAACTCAGAACGGAGCTTTGCAGCTTTTTCTATTAATGCTGCATCAGACTTTCCTTCTTCAAATACGACCTGAATGATACCGGAACGGTCACGCACGTCCACAAATACCAGTCCGCCTTTGTTACGGTTTTTCTGTACCCATCCCATAATAGTCACTGTCTCGCCCACATTGGAGGCATTCAGTTCTGCACATCTGTGGGTTCTTTTTAATCCCTGCATTGACTCTGCCATTTTTTCTCTCCTTATTTTACATAACAATCAATAATTTCTTCATATCCGTCTGCCAACAGCTGTTCCTTCTG
>JBJEMB010000168.1:0-11629 GCA_051879455.1 Lachnospiraceae bacterium | reverse complement strand
TAAAAATGTAATTTTCCGAATTTTATTTATTGACTAAATCTCAGGTATTTGATATAATTATCAGTGCTTGAGAAATGGCGCCATAGCCAAGTGGTAAGGCAGAGGTCTGCAACACCTTCATCACCAGTTCAAATCTGGTTGGCGCCTTAAAAACGCAATCCAATTGGATTGCGTTTTTTGTTTCATATTTAATAATAGTCTTCTCCTAATCTTAATATGTAAAATGCCATCATGATTTTCACTCTGTTCTCGTTCGTCATAATATCATATCCCAAAATTTCTCTTATGGCATTCATTTTATAGTTCAATGTATTTTTGTGACAATACAAAGCTTCCGAAGTTCGAAGAACATTGCAGTCATGTTCGAAAAAGGCTTCGAGTATTTTCATATATTCTGTATTTTTCTTCTTATCATGATCTATCAGTTTCCCCAGAGTTTCCCGTACAAATTCCGGATAAATAGAAGGTTCTTTTACATCCGCAAGTAATTTATAAACGCCCAGATCATCATAACACAGAAGATTTTTCGGAATAGTTGTCTTTGTAAGGCGATATGCCGTATAAGCATTTTCATAGGAATTATGGATATCCTGAATTTGTCTCGCCACTGTTCCGATCCCCACATAGACATTTTCATCCTTTTTACAAAGTGCCCCAAACTCTTTTCTCAATGTAGCCGGCTGATAACCGACTGATAAGACAATAAGGCGCCCTTTTTCTTTATATACAATTCCTTTTTTTAAAACATATCTTAATGACTTTTCAATCTGATCAAGATGATCATTTCCATTTTCCGTATCATAAGTATAACAGCTTAGGACCACAATAATATAAGACATATCTCTGAAAAAACCATTCCTCTCAAAATGGTTCAGATACATCTCCTCATTGTTAGGATAATAAATTGCATTTTTCAATGAAGCAATCAGGTTCGTCTCCCTCTGCTCATTTTTCAGAAGCATCTCTGAAAATTTACGCATAATGTCAACATATGGTGTATTCCAGGTTGCCGAAAAAAGCGGAAATTGTATCTCATTGCAATACTCAATAATTTCTTTAGAAAACGTATGCTCCCCATGTACTGAAATGATCAGACCTCCGGCATGTGCCAAAACAAGAGCATTGATAAAACTTTTGATCCATTCTTCAGATGTATAATTAAGCCCCGAATTAAACACCAGCTCATCTCCATGCAGAAGTGATGCAAAATCTATCCCTTCAACTGTATGGATCCATCCAATCTTTTTACCAAAGCAACCGGTAGTGAGAAGCTTTACATCATATTGATTCTGAATCTCTTCATATAATCTTTTTAATTCTACTGCCATTTTCCTCTCCCACGGTTTATTTATGGATTATTACCCCTATATCATACCATAATTGTGCTTAAAGCACAATTTATCCATAAATTTATGTCATTACAAACTATACACAAAGGGATTTTTTAGTGGTATATTGTTCATGAAATACAAATAAGAAATAAATAACCCCGAAATTTGTATTTTAATCCAAACTCCAGATTATTCAAAAAAACCTGTGCGTCATCACAGGTTTTTTGATTATATATACCTGCCAAGAATCACATATTTCTATTTTATAAAATTTTCAAAAAAACATTGCATAATTCCAGGAAGTATGATAATATAAACAACGGTCACGCTGTGTGAATCAATATGGCTCCGTGGTCAAGCGGTTAAGACATCGCCCTTTCACGGCGGTAACACGGGTTCGATTCCCGTCGGAGTCATTGCACTGAAAATAGAAAAGTGCTTATATTTGGCGCCATAGCCAAGTGGTAAGGCAGAGGTCTGCAACACCTTCATCACCAGTTCAAATCTGGTTGGCGCCTTAGGTTAAAATATCGCAACCCTTAACCATAGGGTTGCGATATTTTTATACCCAATCTTATTACCTAAGGAGTTTTATGTATGAAATCTTTAGTTCTTGCCGAAAAACCTTCCGTTGCCCGAGATATTGCAAGAGTACTGAATTGTCACAAAAATATTCCCGGAGCAATCGAGGGAAAAGACTATATTGTCACATGGGCACTGGGTCATCTTGTAACTTTAGCTGATCCGGAAGAATATGACAAAGAATATAAAACCTGGGATATGTCTTATCTCCCTATGGTTCCCGAAAAATGGGAACTTGTGGTCATTAAACAGACTCAGGGACAGTATCACCATGTAAAATCTCAACTTTTCAGAAATGATGTTTCACAGATCATTATTGCTACTGATGCAGGCCGTGAAGGGGAATTGGTCGCCCGCTATATTCTTGAAAAATCTGGCTGTCATAAACCAATCAAAAGGCTTTGGATCTCTTCTGTCACAGATAAAGCAATCAAAGAAGGATTTTCCCATTTAAAAGACGGTCGTGCCTATAACAATTTATACAATGCTGCCAAGTGCCGCGCCGAAGCAGACTGGCTAGTCGGCATCAATGCCACCCGTGCACTGACATGCAAATATAATGCGCAGCTTTCATGCGGACGTGTGCAGACTCCTACTCTTGCGATCATCGAAAGTCGGGAGGAAGAAATCCGCTCCTTTAAGCCTGAGGATTACTATGGACTTACCTGTCATGCCGGTGGCATCAAATGGACATGGCAAAACAAAAAAAGTGGGAGTTTACGTTCCTTTGATAAGGAAGAGATGGAACTTCTCAGGAAAAATCTAAATCACAAAACGTTAACCATCACAGATGTGCAAAAAAGTGAAAAGAAATCTTTTTCTCCGGGACTTTACGATCTGACAGAATTACAAAGAGATGCCAATAAACGTTTCGGCTTCTCTGCAAAAGAAACCCTGAATATTATGCAACGGCTTTATGAACACCATAAAGTGCTGACCTATCCAAGAACCGATTCCCGCTATATCGGGAACGATATTGTCCCCACAATCAAAGAACGTCTGAAGGCATGTAATATCGGTCCTTACAGGGAATTTATCCCTGAGCTCCTAAAAAGTCCAATTAAGGTAAGCAAATCTTTTGTAGATGACAAAAAAGTGAGTGATCATCATGCAATCATCCCTACAGAAGAGTACGTCCAGCTTGACCATATGAGCAATGAGGAAAGAAAGATTTATGATATGGTAGTACGCCGGTTTATCAGCGTATTATATCCGGCGTTTATATACGAACAGACAACCTTAAAAGCTACCACAAGTGGTGAACTTTTTACAGCAAAAGGGAGACTTGTAAAATCTGCCGGCTGGAAAGCAATTTATGAATCAGGCTTGTCTGCCTGTGACGATTTTGATGAATCTGACGATTTCGGACATCATTCCAACACTTTTCATCAGGCAGATCAAACCTTACCTCAGGTAAAACAAAATCAGACTTTTCCTGTTATCAGTGCCAGTTTAACTGCCGGAAAAACAAAACCCCCCTCAAGATTTACAGAAGCTACTCTTTTATCTGCCATGGAAAATCCGATAAAGTATATGGAATCCAAAGATGCAAAAGCAAGAAAGACGCTGAACGAAACAGGCGGACTCGGAACAGTAGCCACAAGAGCTGACATTATCGAAAAACTCTTCCACTCTTTCCTGATTGAAAAAAAAGGAAACGAAATCTTTGTGACATCTAAAGGAAAGCAACTTTTAAAACTGGTCCCGGAAGATTTGAAAAAGCCAGAACTAACTGCCGAATGGGAAATGAAACTATCCGACATTGCAAAAGGCCACCACAAAGATACAGTATTTATTGAAGAAATAAAGGATTATACAAAAGAGTTAATTGACGAGATCAGAACAGACGATGGCACTTTCCGCCACGATAACCTGACAAATACAAAATGTCCGCGCTGCGGGAAACGTATGTTAGCTGTAAATGGCAAAAACTCGCGCCTTCTTGTCTGTCAGGACAGAGAATGTGGCTACCGGGAAACTATTGCGCGTAAAAGCAATGCCCGCTGTCCAAATTGCCACAAAAAAATGGAGCTTATCAAAAAAGGCGATGAAGAAACATTCGTATGCTCCTGCGGATACAAAGAAAAGCTCTCCGCCTTCAAAGCACGCCGGGAGAAAGAAGGCGCCGGAGTCTCCAAAAAAGATGTCCAGAAATATCTGAAAAAACAAAAGGATGAATCCGTTAATAATTCATTTGCAGCTGCTCTGTCCGGAATCAAACTGGATTAAACCGTATGTTAATTTTATTTTGGAATGTTAAAAAATACACTTTTAAAAAAGTCTAAATTATATTGACAAACCTTTTTTTTCGCGTTAAGATATGCTTAGTTTTCACACTTTAAACAGCTAAAGTTTTACAGTACGAACACACTTTACAGTTTCAAAACTATTTTTTTAATATAACAGAAAGATACTTTACGAAAGTAACAGGAGGAGAGTTTTATGATTATCGTTTTAAAACCGCGCACACAACAACAGGAAATTGACCGCGTTATTAATTTAATCAAAAGCAAAGGATTGGACACACATATTGTAGAAGGTGCTGAGATGACTATCATCGGTTGTATCGGTGATACGACAAAAATCGACGCAAAACTATTTGAAGTCAATCCTTCCGTAGATAAAGTCATGCATGTACAGGAGCCATACAAACTGGCAAACCGTGCATTCCATCCGGAAGATTCTATTGTAGATGTATCCGGCGTTAAAGTAGGAGGCAATCATCTTGCCATGATTGCCGGCCCATGTTCTGTCGAATCCACTGAGCAGGTTATGGAGATTGCAAAAGCTGCGAAAGCTGCCGGTGCCAATATGCTCCGCGGCGGTGCATTCAAACCCCGTACCAGTCCATATTCCTTCCAGGGACTTGGCCTTAAAGGTCTGGACATTCTTTGCGAAGTTAAGGAAGAAGTTGGTCTTCCAATTGTAACAGAACTTATGTCTGCAGACTATCTTGATGTTTTCAATGAAAAAGTTGATTTAATTCAGATAGGTGCCCGCAACATGCAGAATTTCGACCTTCTGAAACAGTTGGGACAGTTAGATCGCCCAATCCTTTTAAAACGTGGTCTCAATGCTACTTATGAAGAGTGGATCATGTCGGCAGAATATATTATGGCATCCGGCAACGAGAACGTCATTCTGTGCGAGCGCGGAATCCGCACCTTTGAAACCTATACAAGAAATACTCTGGATCTTCAGAGTATTCCGGTACTCAGAAAACTTACTCATCTTCCGGTTATTGTGGATCCTAGCCATGCAGGCGGAAAGTGGTGGCTTGTAGAGTCTATGTCAAGAGCCGCAATTGCTGCGGGTGCTGACGGTCTCATGATCGAGGTTCACAATAATCCTGAATGTGCTCTCTGCGATGGTGCACAATCTTTGAAACCGCAAAAATACGAAGAATTGATCAAGCAAGTATCTCAGATTGCGAAAGTTGTAGATAAAACCATTTAATTTTCTCGGAGGAATATTATGAATCTGACAGTTGATTTAGGCAAAAACAGTTATCCAATCTATATTGAAAACAACATACTGTCAAACGCAGGTGACTACATTTCCCAGGTTTTTTCCGGCAAAAAGATTATGATCATATCAGATGACAATGTCTACCCGCTTTACGGGGATATGCTCATAAAAAATATGGAAAAAGATTATGATTGTTACCATTTTATACTCCCTCACGGAGAATCTACAAAGAATTTCCAGTCGTTGCCCAAAATTTACACGGTTCTTTTAGAAGCTAAATTTTCCAGAAGTGATGCAGTTATTGCTCTGGGCGGCGGCGTGATCGGTGATCTGGCCGGCTTTGCAGCCGCAAGTTTTTTGAGAGGCATAAAGCTGATTCAGATTCCGACTTCTCTGCTTGCACAGGTTGATTCTTCTGTGGGCGGAAAAGTAGCTGTGGATCTTCCTCAGGGGAAAAATCTTGTAGGAGCATTTTATCAGCCATCTCTCGTTCTTATTGATCCTCTTGTGTTAAATACACTCAACAGACGATTTATTAACGATGGTATGGGAGAGGTGATCAAATATGGCTGCATCCGAGATGCTGCACTATTTGATACTCTGGAATCACATTCTTCTTTTGAAGATCTGAAATCAGAACTTCCTTCCATTATTCACCGCTGTGTAGATATTAAAAGAATCGTTGTAGAGCATGACCAGTTTGATACGGGTGAGCGTATGCTTTTAAACTTTGGACATACCCTCGGACATACCATAGAACAGTATTATCAGTATGGGCGTGAGAGCCATGGCGAAGCAGTAGCCATCGGCATGTATCAGATTTCTCTGCTTGCAGAGAAGGAAAACCTCACAGAAAAAGGAACTGCAGAACGAATCTTAAATACCCTTTCTACTTATGGTCTTCCTTTCGAATGCAGGCTGCCACTTGATAAACTGACAGGAGCGATCAAACTGGACAAAAAAAATCTGGATAACCATCTGAACATCGTACTTCTGAATCAAATTGGAGATAGTTACGTCTATCCTACCTCCATTGAATTTTTTAACAAGTACGGTTCCAGAATCATATAAAGGCAAAACGACTCCTGGATTTTATCGATTCAGGAGTCTGTACATTTAACAATTAGGAGGAATATAACATGAAACTTGAAGGAAAAATCGCAATTGTAACCGGTGCCGGTAAAGGAATCGGCAGAGACACAGCTCTTCTGCTTGCAAAAGAGGGCGCAACAGTTGTCGCAGTTGCAAGAACACAGTCTAATCTTGATGAAACTGTAAGTATGATTGAAAAAGATGGCGGTAAAGCCACTTCTCTTTCCCGCGATTTGACAGATATCACCCAGGTCCAGTCTATGGTGGACGCTGTTTTAGAAAAATACGGACGTATCGATATTCTCGTTAACAATGCAGGTGGATATCCATCTGAAATTTATAAAAGTGTAGGTCAGCAGGCAATCAAAATCTGGGAGTGGACCGAAGAACAATGGGATCAGATCATTAAAACAAACTTAAAAATTCCTTTCTTATGCATCAATAAAGTGGTGCCTGTTATGATCAGACAGGGATATGGTGACATCGTAAGTGTTTCCTCCCGCATGGGTCGGATTGCTTCCCAGATGGGTGGATATGCAGTTGCAAAATCCGGTATTGTCACCTTGACAAAAACAACTGCTATTCAGACAAAAGAATACGGCATTAAAGTCAACGCTGTAGCTCCGGCAATCGTTGATACCCCTGGGCAGCGCGCATATAACCATAACGTAGGGCAGGATGATGCCGTTATGGGAAGCTCTGCTGCTGTTGCAAAAGGAATCTTATACCTTCTTGCTGATTCTCCAGCCGAGATGACAGGACAGGTACTTGATATGTTCACAACTGTTTAAAATGTGTTTTAACAAAATATCTCATATATACCCAAAAATCCCAACTGTAAAAAGGGCTCTCCTCAAACTGAAGGAAAGCCCTTTTTACGGCATATCACAGATTCATATGTATCACAGATTAATCAAGTTCATAGATTCTCTTGTCTCCGTACAGACCAACCCAGTCTGCATCAAAATTTTTCACCCATGTATCCACAACACCATTTGATACCATCTCAGTCAGGAATTCCGGCTTCAAAGTTACAGCCTCTGCTCCTGCCTCATAGCATTTCATGATCTGCTGTGTATTCTTAAAGCTTGCTCCTACAATCTTTGTTGAAATCTTCTGATTATCAAAAATTGTACGAATGCGTCTTACTGTCTCAATCGGATCAATATTGAGAGAACACATACGATTAATGTATGGTGCCACATAATCTGCGCCTGCCATTCCGGAAAGAAATGCCTGCTGTGGTGTAAGGATTGCTGTTGCTGTCACATTTTTCCCACTCTTTTTTAAGAGCTTCATAGCTTTGATTCCTTCTTCAATTGCAGGAACCTTGATGTATACATCTTTTCCAAGACGTTCTGTAATCGTATCTGCTTCTTTCAACATTCCTTCACAGTCATGTGCGGTAACCTGTACATGAAGCTGAACATCCGGTCCTGTAATCTCACGAATCTCCTCGTAAACTTCATAAAATCCTCTTTTTTCTGCACAGAGAATTGTCGGGTTTGTTGTTACTCCTGTGATCGGATAATACTCCGTATACTTTCTGATCGCTTCCACATTGGCTGTATCCAGTAATAATTCCATAACTCTTCATCCTTTCTTTTCTTAAAAAATCTTTTTGTTTGCTTTATATATTTCTTTAAAACGAAGGAATTCTTCGTTATAAACCTTTACATTTTCCGAATTTGGCATTGTCACTTCATCCCCAAGTCTCACCATGCTGTCACATGCTTCTCTATAGTCTTTAAAATAGCCACATCCCACTGCCGCCGTAATTGCAGCTCCTAATGATGCCTGCTCTTTTTCTCTATTGGTATAGATCGGGCAATTATACATATCCGCCTGTATCTGTCTAAACAGAGGGCTCTTTGCACCTCCTCCTGATGCTATGACTCTGTCACCTTTAATTCCAAGATCCTCCAGAATCGTATAAGACTCCTTCATGCTATAGACGATTCCTTCCATCGTGCTTCGAATCAGATGACACTTATTATGCTTTAATGTCATCCCAAGATACACAGCTTTTGCATCCGGATCATTGTGCGGTGTTCTCTCTCCGTTCAGGTACGGAAGGAATAAAAGTCCTTCACTTCCGGCTGGAACTTTCGCCGCATATTCGTTCATTTCGTCAAAACTTCCGGCTTCAAGAATATTATTTTTCAGCCATTTCAGCGCTACGCCTCCACTTAAATGGGCTCCCATAATACTCCACAGATGCTCATTTGCGTGACACCAGGTATTCGTGCGAAGAAGCGGATCATAGATTGGACTTTCAAGAGCACAGGTCAGATGGCACGCTGTCCCGATCGTAGATGCCATCCATCCGTTCTTTATCATACCATTTCCAAGCTCCATCATCAAGGAGTCTCCGCCGCCATAAGCAATCGGCGTACCTTTTTTAAGCCCGGTCACTTCCTCACATTCCTCCGTCACTTCACCTGCTTTTTCATATGCCTCGTGGCTCTCAGGAAGGCAGGAAATCGGCACATCTAATTTTTCCAGTATATCATATGCCCATGTCCTGTTTTTCATATCCCACATACCTGTACTGCTGGCATCGGATGCATCTGTGCCGAGCTCACCGCACATACGATAACGGATATAATCTTTCGGGCACATAACTTTGTAGATCTTTTCATAATCCGCAGGGGCATTTTCTTTTACCCACATAAGAGACGGAAGCAAAAATCCTGTACTCAGCCGGTTAAAGTAAACGGATCCAAACTCTTCTTTCGAAACCTTATCATAAATATGTGAAATCTGTTCTGATGATCTCTGATCTGCCCAGATGATCGCATTGCGGATTGGCTTTATATCTTTATCAACCATTACCAGACCGTGCATCTGCCCGGAATAGCTGATTCCTTTGATGGCATCTCTAAGTACTGTATCTTTCGAAAGCATGATTTTTATAGCTTCTACAGTAGCCTCCCAGAGCTTTTCCATATCCTGCTCTGCCTGATTAAGTTCCGGTTTTATAATATCATATTCACACTGCCCTGCTGCCAGAGTCATACCTTTTTCATCAACTGCGACTGCTCTTACACTTGAAGTTCCAAGATCAATCCCTACAAAACATTCCATTCATCTTCACCATCCCAGATATCACGCCAGTCTTTTGCAGACTCCCACAAAAAAACTTTTCCCTTGATCAGACGTGCATTTTTATCTGCCTTTCTCAGTGTTTCCATCTCTTCTTCTGTCAGAAAATCTTCTGTCGTACATTTCAGGTTTCCCACATATTCGTTTTCAAATATTGAAAATGGAATCGGAACATGCCCTCTTTGCACCGCCCATTTTACACAGATAGTCGCCGGATGGCAATTATGCGCTTTCGCAATCTCTACAAGTTCCGGCATCTCGAACGTTACCACATCTCCTTCTTCCGTGTCGCGTTCCGGTCTGCAGGGAGATCCCATCGGACTGTACGCAATTGGAAGTATGTCATGCTCCATGCAATATTCAAAAAGCTTCGGCTGTTGGAAAGTCGGATTGATCTCCACTTCCAGGACAGTAGGCTTAATGCGGCAAAGTGGAAGTACTTGTTCAAGCTTTGTGATTGTCATATTTGACATACCGATGCTTCTCACAAGTCCCATATCTACAAGCTTCTCCATCTGACGCCAAACACCCATATATTCTTCTACGGAAAATGGTACTGCCAGAGGATTACGCCCCTCAAGATGAGCACCCGGTGCGTGATAAGTCGGAAACGGCCAGTGGACCATATACACATCCAGATAATCAAGCCTTAAATCTCTGAGGCTCTTTGCACAGGCAACCAACACATCACCTTTTCCGTGCATGTCATTCCATACCTTCGTCATAATTGTCATGTCCTGTCTCTGTACGATTCCTTCAGAAAATGCTTTTTCAAATACCTGACCAATCTCTTTTTCGTTTCCATATGCTGCCGCACAGTCAAACAAACGGTACCCCGCTTCAATTGCACCATAGACAGCTTTTGATACTTCTTCGGAAGTATAGCGGTCATTTCCGAAAGTGCCCATTCCGATTCCCGGAATGACCATACCATTATTCAGTTTTCTCTGAGGTACCAGAGCCGGATTTATTTTCTCCATCCTAATCCTCTCCTTTCCATGTAAAATATTTCCCTTTAATTGCACAGTTTTTTGCTTTCCATTCTCGGTTCTGCTGTATCTGATCCTCTAATTTCTCATATATCTTTTCGGCAATCTTCTCCAGATCCTGCTGATAGATGGACACTGGATAGCGGCTTGCTCCTTCAAAATCATCAATGACGGAAAGTGTCACCTTTCTTTTCATTCCAATGGCGGAAATAAGCTCTGCAGTACGTTGTCCCAATTCTCCGGTATTACAGAGGATCATCCCGCCTTCCATCGAAATGATTGCCTCTCTGATCTTACTCAGATCTTTTTCTTCTACCTGCCTGTCCCTTCTCCATGGAATCCGAAGAATGGTACCATCGGGGCATAATTTTCGGAAAGTATCTTCTCTCTTTTTTACACTTCTGATAGAAAGCTTATCCCATCCAATGTAGAGGTATTTATCAAACACTGTATTCTGCCCCTGGATCAGCCTCTTTACTGCATCTTCATTATCAAGAAATACGCAGTCTGCATAAGGATAAGCATCATCCGTATCAAAGAAAACAAGATTCATACCAATGCTTCTAAGCCTTAAAAGCTTTGCTGCGTCTACCGACTGATCATCAGGCCACACAACTGCATTTCTGATATCTTTTTTATAGAGCTGATACAGACAATCCTCAAGCCCCGTTCTCTCCGGCACCTCAACATAAAGAAGTAATGTATCATGCTGCCATGCCGTCTTTTGAAATTCCGCGATAAACGATGCAAAAAAAGGATTCTTTGATGTGGTAACCAGCGCAACTGTATCAAGAGCAGTCTCATTTCCGCGGTTACGCAGCTGCACAAGAGTCCCATTTCCGACTTCCCGCCTTATGAGGTCATCTTCCTCCAGAAGCTCCAATGCCTTTCTCACCGTTATTCTGCTGACATTATAATCCAGTGCCAACTGGCGTTCGGACGGGATTTTCTCCCCGTCCGCATAGACACCTTTATATATCTGATAGCAGAGATTCTTCTTCAAATCCAAATATCTTAATTCTGATGCTTCTGCTGCCACACATATTCCTCCGTTTCCATATC
>JBJEMB010000167.1:0-2094 GCA_051879455.1 Lachnospiraceae bacterium | reverse complement strand
ATGAAAAAAATACCAAGCAGTATATTTAATGATGTAATTGGACCTGTTATGCGTGGACCATCCAGTTCTCATGTGGCTGGAGGAGCAAGGATTGCTGAACTGGTACGCCAGTCGTTTCAGTCACCACTAAAAAAAGTAGTCTGTGATTTTGATCCGACGGGAGCGTTGGCCGCATCTCATACGGGACATGGGACTGATATGGGATTTGCATGTGGATTAATGGGGATTCCTTTGGAGAATCCGGATGTGGATCAATATGACAGGCTTGCAAAAGAACGGGGACTTGATATCGAATACCGCATATTGGAATATGGTGCTTCTCATCCGGGAAATTATCGGATCAAAGCAATTGCAGAAGACGGATCAGTACATAACTGGGAAGCGATTTCTGTAGGCGGCGGAATGATTGAGATGCAGAAATTTGATGGATTCAAAGTAAAGATCTGTGGGGATTTTTATGAGCTTCTTGTTGTAGTCGATTTGAACAAATGCACTTTGGAACATATGGAAGAAGAACTGGCAAAAAGGCTGCCGGCGAACGAATTTCTATTAGAAGATACGGTAGAAGAAAAGGGAATCATTAACTGGAAGCTTGCATGTCCTCTGGAGAATAATATACTTGATGATCTTAGAGTACTGCTGGGTGTTTTGGATATGGTATATCTGGCACCAATCCTTCCGACACATTCCAGTGCCCATTGTGATGTCCCATATTTAAGCGCCGAGCAGCTTCTTACATATGCGAATGAACATCCTATGCAGGCATGGCAGTATGCAACTCTTTATGAAAGCATTCGAGGGAACATGACAGAAAAAGAAGTGCTTGATAAGATGGAAGAGATTCTGACAGTTATGGAACAGGCGGTTGATCAGGGACTTAAGGGGACTTCCTACGAAAATCGTATCTTAGGACCGCAGGCATATAAAATAGAAGAAGTGGAATCAAAAGGAGGTCTGGTTCCATGCGATCCGTTGAATGCTGTCATTAAAAGTATCACCGCTGTGATGGAAGTGAAAAGCTCCATGGGATTAATCGTTGCGGCTCCGACGGTGGGCTCCTGTGGATGTATTCCGGGAACAGTCATCGGTCTTGGAAGAGCATTGAATCTTTCAAGAGAAGAAATGGTAAAAGGGTTAATGGTTGCAGGTCTTATTGGTGTTTTTGTGTCAGAGGCAGCAACATTTTCAGCAGAAGTTGCAGGATGTCAGGTTGAGTGTGGAGCTGCTTCGGGTATGGCCGCGGCAGCAGTTACACAGATGATGGGTGGTACGATTGAGCAGTGTGTAAATGCAGCTTCAATGGCACTCCAGAATATTACAGGTCTGGCATGTGACCCGGTAGGAAATAGAGTGGAAGTACCTTGCCTTGGGAAAAATGTCATGGGAGGAAGTAATGCGATTGCCAGTGCAAATATGGTCCTGGCAGGGTATGATGCTGTGATTCCTCTCGATGAAACAATCAGTGCAATTTATGAAATTGGACTTTCACTGCCGCTGGAACTTCGCTGCACATTCGGCGGACTCGGAAAGACAAAAACAGCACTCGGAATATATGAGAAGATGGAGAAGCATTATAAATAAAAAGAAGAATAATAAGAACTGTATTAAGTAATTTGTTCAATATTAAAAAACATATAAAGGAAGTATCACAATATAATCTGATTATTTTGAGATACTTCCTTTTTTCTGTATGGATGTATACTTTTGTCTATACTAACTCAGCAATTCTGGATACTCCCACATAGATTTCTGATATCTTATACCATGTTCTGTAATCAACGACTCCTGTCTGTGGAAGGCCGAAAACGGATTGGAAGACTTTGACTGCCTGTGCAGTTTGCGGTCCATAGATTCCATCCACAGTTATTTTAGGGATAGCAGGATAAGCACCGGCAATCACATTAAGTTGTTCCTGCATCTGCCGCACTTTGTCACCACTGGACCCCTGGGTGAGATCGTATCCCGGCCAGGAAGCCGGAATGCCGGAGATGGCTTCTGCGGTATTGATGTACATATTATCACCGTAGTAATAACGCAGAATCTCAATAGGAGAATATCCCTGATCGCCAAGGGATTTTGATCCCCATTGTGTCA
>JBJEMB010000166.1:10556-11735 GCA_051879455.1 Lachnospiraceae bacterium | reverse complement strand
AATTTCAAAGGAAAATAGTAGCAGCTGTACCGATAGTGGGACAGCTGTTATTCTATTATTGAGATAGTTTAGAAGCAGTGGAAACAAAGTATTGCTTTACAGAGAGGTGGAAAAGATTATGAAAAAGAATAAAGGGAAAATCTGTTTAAGTATTCTACTATTTATATTTTTATTATCTGGGTGTGAATCTGGTATGACTGAAGAAGAGCGGTGCGAGAAAATTGTAGAAAAATATGTTGATGAACATACTACGGATTTCACTTATGAAGTGAAGGAAGAATACAGTGCGAAAGAAGATACATGTCAGGCGATGATAGATTTGGCAGTATGGGAATATGAAAAGGATCGGGAAATTCTTGAAGTTTTTTCTTATGATGGTGATAATATTTATACGGAAAAAGAATATGATGAAACTGAAACAGAATTAGATAAATATGTAGCTTCACAAAGAAATTTTACATCAATAGGAAATATGTGGAGATTTGATGAGGAAAGGGATTTATTGAGAAAACAGTGTAAGCAGTGTTATGCAATGTATTTACAGAAAATTGTAAATGCCTCCTGTGAAGAAATTGTTTCAAGAAAAGAGGAATTCTTTTCTAATGATGTATTACTTGGAAGTGCCAGTCTGGCTGATGCAGAAAAAGCAAGGCGTGAAGGCAATTACAGAGATATGTTTCAGATATGCTATTTGGATATAAACAAAGAAATCCTCTATACAGTGTATCCTGAAGAAATGCTAAAAGGAGCTGTTTTGACTGTGAAAAAAGCAAATTCAGAATATGATGAAGATAGATTAAAAGATGCGAAACGCTTTTTGGAAAAAATCGGTAAATATAAGGAGTATAAAACAGACATCAAGGAAGCAGAAGCAAGAGTTGAAGAAGACAAACAGTGTGATTATGAAGACTGTACAGAGAGTGCAATGACAAAGGTTGAGGGATACGAAGGAGAGTATTGTTATGACCATGCGTATTTGATTCAACATCATAAGAAAAAATATAGCTCATCCAGCTCATCAAAGCATAATGAAAAAAAAGATGACCCATATAATGTCTATGATTACTCGGATCCTGAAGATTTTTACGAAGACAATTATGATGACTTTTGGGATTACGAAGACGCAGAAGATTATTACAATGAAGCATGGGATGAGTAGAAGAAAGTTTTGAAGATTTA
>JBJEMB010000166.1:0-10456 GCA_051879455.1 Lachnospiraceae bacterium | reverse complement strand
CAGAAGATTATTACAATGAAGCATGGGATGAGTAGAAGAAAGTTTTGAAGATTTATGTTTGTGATACCAGTTGACAAAGGTATGGCGAAATGCTAGTATGATTTTAGAAAGATGCTACCGATAGAAGGCTAGTCCGTTTTAAATCTTTAACGAAAGTAATCGCCAAGTTTTTCTGGGACTCGGGCGGTTACTTTTTTGTTTGATTAATATATGCAATTAATAACGTAACTGTGATACTAAGTATCATTAGTACAGTAGATAGCATCTCGAAATCGCTCATAGAGTAAGCCCTCCTTTTAGGATTTCTCAATATTGAGAGTTCTATGTAATCAGAGGGTTCAGTCCCTCTGGAGAAGGACCAACCGCCTACCGAGTATGGTAGCACCTGAAAAAAGTATAGCAAACATACGTTCTGCAATCAAGAGAAGAAGTGTATTTGGGTTAATTTTATGAGGACTAAGAATGCTGAAAAGATTTAAAGATATTTTAGAGATTATTAACGGGAAAAATCAAAAACAGGTCGAAAATCCAGAGGGAAAATATCCGATCTATGAAAGTGGTGGCATAATGGGATATGCCGATGATGATATATGCGAAGAAAATGCGGTTATTATTGGTAGAAAAGGAAGCATAAATAATCCTATTTATATAGAAAGTCCTTTTTGTAATGTTGATACAGCGTTTGGTTTAGTTGCAAAAGCAGATGTCTTATTACCGAAATATTTGTTTTTTTCTGTAAATATTTTGACTTTAATAAACTGAACACTACGGTGACAATTCCAAGTTTGACAAAAGCCAATCTTTTGAAAATTGAAATGGACATTCCAAATATTAACAAACAAAGAAAGGTCGTTGCAGAACTAGAAAAAGTTATTGCATTGATGGATTTACTAAAAAATCAGCTGGGACTTTTGGATGACCTTGTCAAATCAAAAGCCGTTATACAGAAGTCTTTGGAAAAAGCACAATTATTATTTGACAGTTTAATGCAAAAATATTTTGGATAGAAATGAGGAAGAGTATGGCAAAAATGACAGTATATCATGGTGGTTATATGCCGGTAGAACATCCTAAGATTCGTATAGGTCGAAATACAAAAGATTTTGGAATAGGTTTTTACTGTATGATTATAAAAGAACAAGCGCAAAGATGGGCAAAGCGTTATGATACCAAAGTTGTGTCTATCTATGATGTACGTTTGGATTCATCATTGAAGATAAAAGAGTTTAAAGAGATGTCGGATGAATGGCTTGATTTTATTATTGATTGTAGAAGTGGTAAACCGCATGATTATGATATTGTTATAGGTGCAATGGCTAATGATCAGATCTATAATTATGTGTCGGACTATGTAGATGGAATTATCACAAGGGAACAGTTTTGGGTATTGGCAAAATTTAAGTATCCAACACATCAAATTAATTTTTGTACAGAAGAATCATTGAAATGTCTTGAATATAGAGGATGCGAGGAGGTCAAATAATGTCGGAACAGAATGGAAGAGAAAATTCGAAAGATAATGACCTGTTTTTTACATGTGCTTTAATTGACTATATTGCAAGAAAAACAAAAAACACCAGAGTATATGTAGTAAATACTCTGGGAAAAGATAATCTTGAAAAGATTTATGATTTGGCAGATGTTTATCATAGTGACAATATTGAACGTGTTAGTGAAGATTTTATAGAACAATGTGGAATTGCGGAAGGGAATTTTGATAATGTAGGTGATTGTGTTTATTCTATACCGACGCATTGGGATATCGGAAAGGTCTATAAAAGACTCATAAAACAAGTGGCTGAAAAAGAAAAAATTGATGATTATAACAGTAGTGTGTACTATGAAAATCCATCCTATATTTTGGAATGCTTTTTGGAAAACAAGATTATTTAGATAAAATCTGATATACTCTCTATAAAAAAGGGGGAGACGGAAGTCTAACCTATATTTTACATTACTCTCATAAAAAATTAAAACTCCTTTGCTATGATTTAAAAAATTTAGTGAAGGAGTTTAATTATGAAAAGGTTTAGTGCAACATTTTTGTCTCTCGGACTTGCGGTAGCATTAATGTCCCAGAGCATAACGGCAGATGTAGTATTAGCATCGGAGCCAACGCAGCAATCTGAAGAGTCTCAGATTGATACGCTACAGGAAACAGCAGATTATCTGCTCATCAATCAGGTATATGGTGGCGGCGGTAAAGGAGATGCTCCTATTGGAAATAGTTATATTGAATTATATAACCCGACTCCGGAAGATATCAGCCTGAAAGGATATACATTGTCATTCGACGAAAATACATCTCTTGAACTTGCTGATACAGTACTTAAGTCAGGAACATCCTGGTTGATCGTATGTAAAGCGGAAGAAACTTCAGATGAGTTTTTGACTTATGATCTGCCGGAGGCAGACCAGACATGGGATATTGCTATTAATAATAAGAATTATACATTGGCATTGAAAAATGGCGATACAGAAATTGACAGTGCAACAGCAGATGAATCTGTCTCAGATATTAAAGTGTCAAAGCAGAAATCTTTGCGTCGTGTGAATTATGTAGATACTGATACTAACGATGACTGGAATGTGATTGTATGGGAAAAAGGATCCGCAGAGGTAAATGCAGAGTATGTTGCAAACTTTGCACCGCATAACAGTAAAGGAGAATACGGCAGTGTACATACAGTGGCAGAACCAGGTGACCCTGAGGAACCATCTTATACTCCGGTTGTTACATCTGATGAAAAAGTATCAGGTGTAAATAATGAAGACAGTACCCTTCAGATGCAGTTGTATGCTCGCTATAATTCCGGTGCTATGAATGCAGATGGCGGAAGCCTGGAAATTGTAGAATATAATGATAAAAACGGTTACGCCTATGCAGTAAGTGGTCTGAAAGGACAGATTATTGCAGTACAGATTGAAGGAATCTACAGTTCCGATAAAGTGACAGAGCTTTTTGGTCAAGAATATGATGTGAAATCATTGGTGGAAACAGTTGCAGCAGAGGCAGGATTTACTTATGGAGATATTACCAGCGTTGCCATTTCACCAGATGGCACGAAGCTTGCGGCAGCAGTTCAGCATGCAGATTATGATAAATCCGGAAAGATTGCAGTATTTACTTGCGAAAAGGATGGTTCTTTGACGAATCCGAAACTTTATGACGCAGGTGTACAGCCGGATATGGTTACTTTTGCAGATGGTGATACTGTATTGACGGCAGATGAAGGAGAACCAAGAAACGGTTATGGAGAAGGCTGCGTAGATCCAGAAGGAAGTGTCACAGTTCTGAATCTCGCAGACGGAAGTTCTTCACAAGTGGGATTTGAAAAATATACAGCAGAAGAATTAATTGCAAAGAACATTCTTATAGGTGTGACAGAGGGTAACATGATTGCACCGGAGACAGATCTGGAACCAGAGTATATTGCAGTATCTTCTGACGGAAAGAAAGCTTATGTTTCCTTACAGGAAGCAAATGCAATTGCAGTATTGGATGTGGAGAAAAAGGAATTTACAGGTATTTTTAGCACAGGGTATCAGGATTACAGTAAAGTAGCAGTGGATATCGTAGAAGATGGCAAATATGAGGCATCAACTTATGAAAATCTCATCGGTGCTCGTATGCCGGATGGCATTGCTGTCTATGAAAATGGTGGAAAGACTTACATACTTACTGCAAATGAAGGGGATGCCAGAGAATGGGGAGACTATCTCAACGAGGCAAAAACCAAAGAATTTACAGGTAAGAATATCCGTGTTATTGACAGTACAAAATGTGCAGGTCTGCCAGAAGGAAAAAGTGTTATGTTTGGCGGGCGGAGCTTTAGTATTTTTGAAGTGACAGCAGATGGTCTTACGGAAGTATTTGACAGCGGAAATGACTTGGAATATATTACTGCAAAAGCATTTCCGGAGTATTTCAACTGTTCCAATGATGATAACGAAGCTGACAGCAGAAGCCCGAAAAAGGGTCCGGAACCGGAAAATGTCGTAGTTGGACAAATTGAAGGAAAAACTTATGCATTTGTTGCGATTGAAAGAGTTGGCGGAATTATAGCATATGATATAACTGATCCACAGAATAGTATCTATGTAAATTATATCAACAGCCGTGATTTTTCAGAGGCAATCAAAGGAGATGTATCACCGGAAGGTCTCTGCGTTGCGCAGGCAGACGGAAAGAATGTACTTCTTGCAGCATGTGAGGTAAGTGGTACACTGGCAGCATATGAGTTGACCGGAACAGCAGAATTAAAACATAATTATATTACAGAGCTGATACCGGCAGAGCTTAATAAGGATGGAAAAATCCTTCGAAAATGCAGCGATGAAGAATGTGCTTTTGAAGAACTGATATCTGTTATTCCAGCACTGAAACAGATTTCACTTTCCAAAACAACATATGTTTATGATGGAAAAGAAAAGAAACCAGCAGTTGTATTAAAGGATAAAAACGGTAATGTAATCAGCAGTGAAAATTATACCGTCGCTTATCAGGCAAATAAGAGTGTTGGTAAAGCAACAGTGATTGTTACACTGAAGGGTAACTATAGTGGAAAAATCACAAAGTCATTTACGATAGTGCCAAAAGGAAGCCCAATAAAAAAAGTATCCGGAAGCAAAAAAGCAATTTCTGTAAAATGGAAAAAACAGAGTACACAATCTACCGGATACCAGATTCAGTATTCTACAAGTAAGGCATTTACAAAAAACACAACAAAGACAGTAACTATCAAGAAAAATAAAGTGACTTCCACAACTTTGAAGAAACTAAAAGCCAACAAGAAATATTATGTTCGGGTACGTGTTTACAAAACCGTAAAAGTAAGCGGAAAAACAACAAAAGTATACTCATCCTGGAGTAAGGCGAAAGCGGTAAAAACAAAATAGACGTTTATAAAAGGGCTACTACTTTAATGATTTAAATATAGTTAAAGTGGTAGCCCTCCTTTTATATTCTTGAGAAATCGTGAGTTTTCTTAATAAAGACCTGAAGTTGAAGAAGATTACCACGAGAAGGTTTTGGATGAGTAAAAGGTTTCAAAGAATTGATTGAGGTTCATATATAAAAATGTTAAAATAATTATAATTTAGTAGATATTTATGGGAAAAGTCTATAATAGCTCCATGAATTTGGAATCTTTCGTGAAAAATAATTTGGTTATGGGTAAGGAGTTTCAGGAGGGAGACACTATGGAAACGAAAGAAGAGATTTTAAAGTATGTAAAACGATACAAGATGAATGATTTGAAAATGTTCTATGGATTGATGAGTAAAATCCTTCTTGGAAATAATGATTTTAGATTGGCGGCATATGCGGATAAGGATGATTTGCGCCCGGTGATTGAAGATGAAACAGGTGAAAAAATAGATTTTCCTATGGATTCAATGATTGGAAAAAATGAACTGGAAATCTGGGAGAAAATCGAGAGTATCGAGATTAATGGAACCAAATTGAAAAAGTCTGACATGGTGGAATTGATTACATCCGTAATGAGCAGTAACACTTTGTTTGAAGGATTTTGTCTTTCGTTTTATGGAACAGATGAAGAATTGGAAATGCTCTGTACTTACTATGGATGTACAGAACGTTTTCAGATACTGTCTAAGGATTCAGTATTTCAGAAAAGAAGAAAATACATGCAGTTAATTTCTATGTATGCAAGAGCAGCTGTTCATCTTTATGGTGTGATTCACCTTGCCGAATTTGAAGAAATTTTGCGAGACTATGAAAAGAGTTTAAACGATTACAGAGGATATAACAGGTCAACAGGAACCTATAGAAATTGTGTTATGTTTCAACCTCGTTATCTTGGATTGTGCACTTTGCAGCATTTGATAGGTGATGCTGTTCCTACTATTTTTACAACAATGGATGCGCTTTTGGTTCATTCTTGTTTTATGGATGATTTTCTTCAGGAAAAAGATGATATGATACGATTTTTGGCATCAAAAAAACGGGAAATCAAGGAAAAGGATTTTGACGAGTTCTTTTCAGATGTCAGTGACAGAACATCATACCGGAGACTTCTGGCAGAAACTTTTGATAAACCATTTTATCTTCCGTCAAAAAAAGAATTTTTGCGGTATGCGGATGAAGAGTATTATGAAATATCAACTGCGGAAATACAATTGCGACGGTATATAGAAAAAAACTATTTGGAAAATTTTTCATGTGTTGCAAAAAAAGTAGGGATATCTGCGAAAGAATGTGTAGACGATTTTCTCATGGAGCTCCATGATCAGGCAACAGATGTAGGAAAATGTGGAGAAGAAAGAGATCCAAATGAATTTATTCAGTTTGCGTTTGCTGCTATGGAGGGGTATGAGATTCCTGTTGGAGATATTAATCAGGCAAATGAATTTTTGGGATATGTTATGAACATGGCTAATTCAGTACGCTTGTGGGTAAATCATGGAAATACTGCAATAGAATTAATGCAGCATATGTCCCCAAATATGGAAGGTATGAGAATTGTGCCTGGAAGCTCACATGCAGCTCAATTTCTAAGTGAAGGAAGAGAAGAATTAGAGAAAATGGGGCTACAGATTGATCTGGATGAAACGGCAACAGAGATTCCAACATTCGCTTTTACAAATGGAATTAATGGGAAGAGTCAGAAAGGTGTAAAAAAAGTATATCCGAATGATCCGTGCCCATGTGGAAGTGGAAAGAAGTTTAAAAAATGTTGTGGTCGTAGATAAAGGTTTGAAGAATACTTATGAAACATATAAAGCTGCTAAATTGCGGGAATGACATCCTGTAGTTTAGTGGCTTTTTATGTGTATGTTTAAAATGATCGTTTTTAGAATTGATGAATCGGAGGCACATGGGCAGTTCGTACACAGAGGCGGAAGTGCCCGTTTTACAGTAGACGGACAGGAATATGTGGTAAAAGAAGGAGAATCAATTCATTATCCATCTACCTTGCTGCATAGTATTGTGAACATAGAAGACCGGGAGCTGGTTTTTTTATGTATAGTTACACCGACATTTTAAAAAAAAGGAGAAAAGAAAGACGGGATAATTTTGCGAGTTGCTACAGATATTGGTGGTACATTTACAGATTTGGTTGCTGTGGATGACCAGGGGAAAACGATTTTATCAAAACATAGCAAGAATTCTCCAACCTCTTAGGTAGTGAGATGAATTGTAAAAAGATAAACATAACAAAAAGATAAACAGAACACTTGTTCTTTTGTGAAAAATTTGTTATAATAAACTCAGTCGAATAAAAAGAAAGTAAGGAGTTTATTATGAATTTGGATAATAATGCACATTCAGTATTTCTGCTTAATTATCATTTGATTATGGTTGTGAAATATCGCCGTAAAGTAATAGATGACAGGATCTCGAACAGAGCAAAAGAAATCTTTGAGTATATCGCTCCGAGATATGGAATTACACTGGAAGAATGGAATCATGATGTGGATCATGTACATGTGATGTTTCGTGCACAGCCAAAGAGTGAAATAAGTAAGTTTATCAATGCATATAAAAGCGCAAGCAGCAGACTGCTGAAGAAGGAGTATCCCGAAATCCGGGAAAAACTTTGGAAAGAAGCATTTTGGAGTCAGAGCTTCTGTCTTTTGACAGCGGGAGGAGCTCCGATCGAAACGATTCGCCAATATATAGAGAGTCAAGGTGAAAAGAAGCATGAACAAAGCGTATAAGTTTCGAATCTATCCAGATAAAAAACAAGAGGAACTTTTGGCAAAAACATTTGGATGCTGTCGATTCCTTTACAATGTTATGCTGGATGAAAAGATGAAGGAGTATCAAGCAACAGGGAAGTTGAAAAGAACTACTCCGGCGGCTTACAAAAAGGAATATCCATGGCTGAAAGAAGTGGATTCTCTGGCCCTTGCCAACGTGCAGCTTCATTTAGAGATAGCATATAAAAACTTTTTTGCAAATCCATCCACGGGTTTTCCTAAATTCAAGTCCAGACATAGAAGTAAACAGAGCTACACAACCAATGTAGTGAACAGGAACATTCGTCTGGAGAATGGGAAATTACGTCTTCCAAAACTGAAGGAAGTGCGGATCCGGGTACATCGTGAAATTCCGAAAGAGTATCTCCTGAAGTCCGTTACCGTAAGCAGGGAATCTTCCGGAAAATATTATGCGAGCCTGCTCTATGCGTATGAGTTCTGTGAAAACCAAGCAGAATCAGAAGTGGGAGCAGAGCCTGTCGTACTTGGGATCGATTATGCCATGAGTGGGATGGCAGTTTTTTCGGACGGAACCCGATGCACTTATCCGGGATATTTTCGGAAGTCAGCCGCACGTCTGGCGAAAGAGCAGAGAAAACTGTCCCGTTGTCAGAAAGGAAGCCGTAATTATGAGAAGCAGAGGAAAAAGGTGGCAGTCTGTCATGAGAAGATTCGAAACCAAAGGAAAGATTTCCACCATAAGCTCAGTCATAAACTGGCAGAAATATATGATGCGATCGCAGTGGAAGATTTGAATATGAAGGCAATGAGCCGGTGCCTGCATTTAGGGAAAGGGATTATGGATAACGGTTATCTTGTAGACAGCGGTGTTGCCGGTTCGGAGTCATTGATTGCGGAATATCTGGAATCTATAG
The DNA here is from genome assembly GCA_051879455.1 of Lachnospiraceae bacterium. Taxonomy (GTDB): domain Bacteria; phylum Bacillota; class Clostridia; order Lachnospirales; family Lachnospiraceae; genus MD308. Next base: position 1,856 of record JBJEMB010000166.1, on the reverse strand, counting down.
GAAGGAAACTGACGGACATAAAGGGGGTATTCCTCACTCATGCCCATCCGGATCATGCAGGTGCGGCTGCTGAGATAAAGAAATTAACGGGGTGCAAAATATATGCTCCGCATCAGGAAATTTCTTGGATAGAAGATATTAAAAATCAGTTTGCTGAACGCCCAATCCCTAATTTTTTCAAACTATTATCAGAATCAGTGAAGGTAGATCAGCCTCTTTATGATGGCGATACAATCCAACTTGAAGATGGAATCACGATAAAGGCATTATCAACACCCGGCCACTCTCACGGATCGATGTCCTATGTGTTAAACAAAGAAATTATATTTACAGGGGATGCAATCCCGATGGAAAATGATCTTCCGATTTTTGTTGATTTTGAAGAGAGCATCCAGAGTCTTGAAAGAATCGGGAATTTATCTGAAATAAAAAAATGTTGTCCGGCATGGGATGAAGTGTATGAGAAAGAAAAGCTGAATCAGGTATTGAAAAACAGTAGAGAAATGCTTTTGAAACTGAAGGATGCCGTGCAGCAAGTAGAAATAGAACTGGCAGAATGTTCGCAAGAGGAACGATATAAAGAAGCTTTAAGAAGAGCAGATCTTTTAAAATATTATGGGAATCCGCTAGTTAAAAAGAGTCTGGAGGCTTGTAAGAGATTATAGATTTGCGTTAAAATACAAAGGAGTGGTAATGAACTTAAGCATAATTATGGAGGATTTGTGATGGATAAAAAGCTTGCAGTAATTTTTCCGGGAATCGGATATCATGTGGATAAACCGCTTCTTTACTATAGCAGTAAACTGGCCAGATTGTATGGGTATGAGATAAAATGCGCGGAGTATGGAAAGTTGCCTTCCGGAGTAAAAGGTGATGCCAAAAAGATGTACGCCGCCTATGAACTGGCGCTTAAGAACGTGACAAAGCAGCTCTCAGATATAGATTTTTCTTCTTACAGCCAGGTGCTTTTTATTTCCAAAAGTATAGGGACAGCAGTGGCAGCAACTTATGATGCAGACAACCGGATCGGAGCAGAGCATATTTACTACACACCGGTAGAAGCTTCTTTTCAGAAGATTGGAAGAAAAGGGATTGTTTTTCACGGTACAGGCGATGATTGGGCAAAAACGGAAGTAATCAAAGAAGAATGTGAAAAAAGGGGACTACCATTATATTTGACAGAAAGTGCAAATCACTCCATGGAGACAGGAGATGTACTGCGCGATATAGAAATCCTGGGAAAAATCATGCAGAAGACAGAAGAATATATAGAGGCTGTAGCGGCGCAGAAGAGGGATGGAATATATTAATTGAATGGGGTGACAAGTAGCTGGAAGTAAACTAGTCATTTCCTGTGGGTTATTTCACATTTTTTGAATGGCTTTCATAAAATGAAATCACTTTTCCGGAGCCCAGATGTATAAGAAGGGATCCAATTATCTCAGAAACTATGTAGATGAGGCGTCCGGCGGTCTGTCCGGTGATGAGCGCAATGTCCCGGAAGATAATTTGTCCCATGAGATAATAAGGGCTTATATAAAACATGTTGATGAGACCATTTGAATGAAATGCAATATTCAGGTATGTGGCGATTCCGGCAAACATTAGAAAGAGAGCACCTGGAAGAAGGAAGTCCTTCGGATGGGTGCTGTTTTTGTGTGTAAATATGAGAAAAAGACCTAAAAAGATCATAAGAAAATGCCAGAGGTAACTGTGCACTGTGAGAATAGTAAGGCTATAATGCATACCGCTTGAATCAGCAAATGCAAAGATTCCGCCAAGAAGGCCAAAGTCTACAAGAAAATTAGCCAGAGTCAGGCGGACCTTCTTATATTTTTCAGGAAGCAGGCAGTAGA
>JBJEMB010000165.1:0-2105 GCA_051879455.1 Lachnospiraceae bacterium | reverse complement strand
CTGAATTCTGAAGCAGATAGGAGCGGAATTCTTCCCGCTGGTTCCGGATCCATGTTAGGGGAAGCCCGGCAGCCAGATGGACATCTGCTTCATGGATGGAAAAGATATTCAGTTCCCGAGCCACTGCCATCAGCGTCAGGAGATAATAATCTTCATCCATGGCCTTATCCGGAATGAATTCTTTGTGCCCTTCGCCGATCCGGTAATAGGTTCCGTTGTATTTCAGAATGTTGCCGGTAAAGATAGGTTCTGTTTCAAAGGCAGTGATGCCGGTAGGTGTGACAGTGTTGGCAGTCTTCGCTAAGCGTGCGTAGGAACATCCAGTGGATGTTCTGGAGCTAATGTTGCCGTATCCATGATCTACGGCGATGATTTTTGTGTTTCTGATCTCTCTCATAAAAAATCCCTCCATTTTTGTATTGATTTCCCTGGCAGTTCGTACCTGCGTGGTACTGGTCTGCTGTGGGATAAGCATACAAAAGATGGAGGGATAAGGCATTGAGAGGAAATTGAGTTTGAATTGAGAAAAAAGAGATATGTGCTTACGTTGATAGGGGAAATGTAGGCGGGGATGTTGTTCAATAAGATATTTTTGTGCTATACTTGAATTCATGAAATCGAAATTTACAGAAGGGAATACATTGAATAATATGAGAAGAAAAGACAGAGAAATAACAGATATACACAAGATTGAGGAAATATTGGCAAGAGCAAAATATTTACATCTGGGATTGTTTGATGATGAATATCCTTATGTTGTACCGCTTCATTATGGATATGTGATGGAGAATGAAAAACTGACCTTCTATGTTCATTGTGCAAGGGAAGGACATAAATTGGACTGTATAAATAAAAACAATAATGTTTTTATAGAGATTGATTGTGGAGAAAAACTTATAGCAGCAGATATGCCCTGTCAATATAGTGCAGAATATATGAGCGTTATGTGCCGGGGTACAGCGACAGTTCTTCAGGATGCAAAAGAAAAGTGTGCAGCACTTCACATTCTTATGAAAATCCAAGCTGGTGAAGATTATGAAATTAATGAAAAAATGGTAGATGCTGTAAATGTGATCAGGATACAGGTGGATTCATATAGCGCAAAAGCACGAGTACGATAAAATGGAATTGAAGAGACAACTTCCAGCTCTTAGAACTGGGAAAATAGAAATTTGAGGAAGAACATTGATATGATTCGTAAGGCTGAAAAAAGAGATATTGCAGCGATTGCTGATACGTACACAGAACTTTTGACCTATGAGCAGCAACATAACAATCGCTCCAACTGGAAACCGGGTGTGTATCCAACGATTGCTGTGCCGGAGCAAAAAGTACCCACCGGTACCATGTATGTGCTGGAAGAAAACAAAGAAATATGTGCCAGTATGGTCCTGAACCACGAACAGGCAGAGGAGTATGCTGATATTGACTGGAAATATCCTGGTAATAACGAAGAAGTACTGGTAATTCATACTTTATGCGTTTCACCCCAAAAATCCGGTCGCGGCTATGGACGGAAGATGGTGGAATATGCTAAAACATTTGCAGTAACTTTTGTGAAAAGGAGGATTACGAGGGCCTGACAGAATATCTGCTAAAAGGAATCCGTAATCTGGCGGCTTCGGGCGCACAGTATGCGGCGCTGACCGGAATCACACCCCATATTGTTTTTGACAGATTATCGGAAAGAACGCCGATCCCCCTGATCAGTATGGTCGATACGGCACGAAACTTCGCCCATAAGCAGGGTTATAAAAGGATTTGCCTGCTGGGTACTCTGCCCACAATGAATGGTGCTTTTTTTCAGAAATCCTTTGCCGAGCGTGGTGTAACGGTAGTTACGCCTCTGGACGAGGAAAAGAATTACATTGGAGAGAAAATCGAAACAGAACTTGAACTTGGAAAGATCATGCCGGACACACAGCGCAGATTCTGTCAGATTGCAGAGAGGATGATTCGGGAGGAACAGGTTCAGGCCGTGGTGCTCGGATGTACGGAACTGCCATTGATTTTTCACAAAATCCAACTGCCCGTTCCTTATATCGATGTAATGCGTGTGCATATTAACGCTCTCATTGATCTAATTATATCTAATTGAACAATTC
>JBJEMB010000164.1:0-11903 GCA_051879455.1 Lachnospiraceae bacterium | reverse complement strand
TTTGGTCTGCAGATGATTTCGTAATCATCTGCAGGATTTCATCATAAGATTTTTCACTCTTCATGACTGCACTCCAAAGATCATCCTTTCGCTTTGCGTCCCTTTTGTCCAGAAGTTTTTGCAAAGAGCTGACTGCCTGATCATATGCAGCCTTGGTCTTTATTACCTTTTCCTGAGCTTTTTCAATCTGTTGATCGATTGTTTCGGGTAACGGTTTTCTTCCCCTTGCCATTTACTTTGCCTCCTTAAGAATCTTGCTAATCTCAGATGCGTAATACTTGATTATACTTGTATCCATACCAAATGCTTTCAGTATGGACCAGCTGACATTTGCAGATGTCAGCTTTTTTATTTATCTCCTGTCATACGATAACTTCCACATTTGTGTCATTCTCTTTTGCAACCTGTTCCGCATATCTACGAACCTCTTCCAATGATCCACCCATGCACTTCATGTTGCTCATAATTCCATCTTCAAAAGGTATCGCCTTTGACCATCTGATAATTTTCACTGGATTTTCCTTTTGAATTCTTTGCATACTCTTCCTTTCCGGTGGTCCTCTGATCATTCCACCACTCTCCTCTTCGGCTTGTGTACCACGTTGGTCTTTTCACCTTAAAAAGACTCCGAAAACCTGTTGACCATCCATACACTCTCTGGCCGGTGTACCCGCCGCCATCTATTCATGGTACCTGCACCGCAGCTATTGGCCTGCTGCCGCACATCTGCAGACTGCCACATCTACTGATTGCACTCTGCCGGAGTCGAACCGGCCGAACCTGTGAACCTCCACAGAGAGTGCCGTTTTCTTCACTCTTTATCTTCTTTCTGTACTGCTGCCAACGCCCATACAATAACAGTCATTGCTCCGAAAAAAGCTCCTCCTAAAAATGCAGCTAAATATCCCACGTTATATCATCCTCCTCATTTTCTTCATTACTATCGAATGCTCCATTTGCTACCCCAAAAAGAATCAGCCATGCCATTCCTACAACGAACATGCAGATCTGAACTGGATACCAGGTAGAATCCCATTCCGGAAGCTCAATAATTCCAACACTGGTAAATACCAGATACGATGCCATTAAAGTAATTCCAATAAGAATTCCATTTCTTACATGTCTTTTAATCTTTTTCTTCTTCATTTCCATCTTCCCCCTGCAATTTGATTCCAGTTGCTTCAGTAAATTTCACTGGTGATATGTAATAACACCACTTTGATTTGTTCTTAACAGCAAATCCAAATGGCAACAAATTTCTTTGCATTCCCACCCGGATAAACTGCTCACTCACATTCATAAGAGTAGCTGCTTCTTTGATTGATAATCTGTTTACTGTCATATTTATCACCTCTTGTCAATTTTAAGATTTACCTCTATACTTTAGTTGTGACTAATAAAACATCCCTATTACTCAAGAAATGCTTATGTTTATATGAAAGATACTATTGTTGCAATCATCCTCAGCTTAGTTGCTTCCTTCCTTTATGATCTCATTAAAAAAGCACTTCAACAGAAACCAGAATCAACTACTTCCGACAGTAAATTTTCCAAAAATTATTTTCGTAAAGTCAAAAAAGAATTCTATATTTCATTTACTATAGGAATCGTGTTGTCTCTTCTTCCAATTACTGGTCACAGCTTTATTGATATAGGAATTCAAGTACTATCACTCTTTATGTTCTTTATCTCTCTTATGGCTTTCATGTGCCTTGTAGAGTTGATAGATTACTTTACCAATAATGACTCCGCAGATAATTCTTAACAATTTCATCCTCTTTCTCACCTCTCTTCCATCCCTACTTATGCACTTGTTCTTTGGTGTCTTATTGAGACACTTTTGTGGCAAAAAAAATATCATCTACTTCCTCAGCCGTCAGGTTATAACGTTCTTTAATCTTAGATATTTCACCTTGTGTGAATTCTGCCCCATTTGTTTCATTCATCTTTGCAGATAAGGTTGTGCGTGATATTCCGATATAACTAGCTAATGTTCTACCAATGTCTCCATACATTTTCATTTTCGCTTCCAGTTTTCTTTTATTCATCTTTTCACCTCCTGTGTCATTTTGAGACACTTTTGCAATAACACCTAAATTTAACCCTGTCAATAGTTTTGTTGCCTTTTTAAGACACTTTTTTAAGTTTTTCTTGCAATGCGCTACTTTTTGTAGTAATATTAAGACACCGAGAGAGAGGAGTGAAACATATGTGTATGGCACAACGCATTAAACAACGCAGAATATCCATGGGATATACTCAGGATGAACTTGCTTCTAAATTAGGGCTACAAAAATCTGCAATCGCAAAATATGAGAATGGACGTGTCGAGAATATAAAACGCTCAATTATAGAAAAAATGGCTAATATCCTTGAATGTAAACCTTCTTACCTCATGGGATGGGATGATAACGCTTCTCCTTCCACACTTACTCTATCAGATATTGAGGTAAAAATTGTTTTGGAGTATAGAAAATCAGACGAAATTACTCAATCAATGGTGTTACGAATTCTTTCTATAGATGAAGCATTGAATGCAAAAGGAAAAGAAGAACTGGCATAAAATACCATAAAGGAAAGGATAATATCATTTATTCCGATTTTGATCATTGACAATATAATATGCTTACCCGGGCAGCCGGGAGGGCGTGCATATCATCCGCCTGAGTCTTGACAGGAGGATGATGCTTATGAGTACATATGAGGAATTCATGGTTATTCTGACTATAGGTCTCTTAATCGTTGCAATTTTAAATTTGAAAAATAAGTAAGCCGCCCTGTCCCTGGAAAAGATAGGCGGCTTACAAAGCTGATTATTTTACCGGGCGGATAGGTGTGCTCTATCTTCCGGCTGTCTTGTTAAGTATATTATAGGTCAAACATGATTATTTGTCAAATCAAGCTGAAAGTAACATGCTAATATTCTCAGTTGAAATTGCGCCGGCGCAATTAGAAAGGATGTGATTATCTTCTTTTTCTTTATATTCGATGAAGAAGCCAATACTACAGTTCCGGTAGAGGCAGATATCGAAAATGATGAGGAACTGGAATTTTTCTTTGACGATAAGGTCAGAAAAGTATGGCACAAGCAACATGAAGAATGGTATTTCTCCATTGTGGATGTATGCCAAGTTCTCACCGATAGCATTGATGGCAGAAAATATTGGAATAAATTAAAGCAGAGATTAACAGCTGAAGGAAATGAAACGGTGACAAATTGTCACCAGTTGAAAATGAAAGCTGTCGATGGGAAAATGCGCAAAACAGATGTAGCCAATACAGAGCAGCTTCTCCGTATTATTCAATCTATCCCTTCCAGGAAAGCTGAGCCTTTCAAACAATGGCTTGCCCAAGTTGGCCGAGAGCGGCTGGAAGAAATAGCGGATCCAGAACTTGCCTTTGAACGTATAATTCGTACATATCGCCAAAAAGGTTATTCTGAAAAATGGATTGAACGCAGGCTTGAAGCAATTGATCACCGGAAGGCTCTCACTGCCACTTGGGATGAAGCAGGTATCAAGTCCGGTCAGCAATACGCTGCTTTAACCGATACACTTACCCATGAATGGTCTGGAAAACATGTGAAAGAATACAAAGCCTTTAAAGGTCTTCACAAAGAAAACTTACGTGATAATATGACCGACATTGAGTTGGCTCTTAATCAATTAGCTGAAATATCTGCCACATTAATCGCGAAAACACAAAAACCCAACGGTTATTCTGAAACCAGGAAGACTGTTGTAGACGGCGGCAGTATCGCCGGTAATGCCAGAAAAGAATTAGAAGCCAAATTAGGTCGAAGTGTTATTTCTCCACTCAACGCATCCGATCCTGCTTTGCTGGATGAAGATGAAAACTAAATATAATAAATGGCCGCTCCCACGCCAATGAGAGCGACCGAAGAATTAATTTATACTGGTACCAGGACCAATATAATCAACCCTGAGCAAGTTGATTATATCACAAATTCCTGGCACCTGTATAGGTGTATTTTTTATACCCAAATTCAGGAGGTGTGATATATGAAGTTACCAAATGGTTTCGGTAGTGTTTATAAACTATCCGGAAAAAGGCGTAAACCCTAGGCAGCCAGGAAAACAACTGGTTGGACTTACAATGAAGAAAAAGGGAAATCTTACCCGATCTATCAATTTGTAGGCTACTATGCCACCCGTCAGGAAGCTTTGACTGCACTGGCTGATTATAACAAAGATCCTTATGATCTGCATCATGACACCATCACTTTTAAAGAAGTATATGACAGATGGTCGGAAATACACTTTGCCAAAGTCAAAGACACCAATGGTTATGAAGCAGCTTATAAACTATGTACCAAAATTCAAAACATGAAATTTGTAGAGATAAAGCTGGATCATCTTCAGAAAGTAGTAGATGAATCCGGTAAAAATACCCCTACACTAAAAAACCTGAAAATTTTATTTGGACTAATGTGGGATTATGCTGTTATGCATGAAATTGTACCACAGGATAAAAGAGATATGATCCGGTATATCGATATCAGCAAGCCTGGCAATCCAAACTCCTATAACCGGAAGCCATTCCGAAAAAAAGAAGTTCGGATGCTCTGGGATGCCAAAGACTCCAATATTTACATGACCGTTATTCTGATTCTAATCTATACCGGTCTCAGAATCGGAGAATTGCTGGATTTGAAGAAAGAAGATGTCCATCTAAACGAAAGATGGTTTTATGTCCGGGAATCAAAAACATCCTCTGGTATCAGAGAAGTCCCTATTGCCGAAAAGATTGTTCCGTTCTTTGAATACTGGCTGAAGCAGGATTGCGAATACCTGATTTGTACACCAAATAATGAACATTTCCTTTATAGAAATTATTATGATTCCTACTGGACTCCTTTAATGAAATCTCTGTCTTTTGACAAGCATCGGCCACACGATACCCGGCACACCTGCATCTCACTTCTGACAGAAGCTGGTGTAGATGAACGTGTGATCAAAAAAATTGTTGGCCATAAAGGCCAAGGTGTTACAGAAACTGTCTATACCCACTTGGAGCTACCTGTCAAATTAGAGGCAATCAATAAAATATAGGTGACAAATATGAATAGAACAAATTATAAAAATCATCACAGAGATTCAAAATATGATCGACTGGAACTCGTTCTGCCAAAAGGACAAAAAGAATTACTGAAAGAATTGTGCAGTCAAATAGAAATGTCTGTTACAGAATATATACGTCTCCTTATCCAGGAAGACATTCGTTCCGGTTCATCCAAACTCAAAGAGAAAATGTCTGGATTCAGTGAGGAGGATCAGCGAACACTTGATAAGTGGCAAATTGCAGAGAAATACCGCTGTATGATCAAAGATTTTCACTGCTCCAAAACTGATGGATATTTCATTCGATTAAAAAAAGGATATATTAATGATATTACTGGTTCCCGCATTATTCATGTCGATAAAATGCAGGATGTACGGAAAACTATTACTAAAACTCACAAAGAATAGTCTTACGGAAGACACCTCTTTTTTCCAATCTCCCGTGTTACTATCACGTTACTATCTTGTTACTAATAGTGAATTTTTGAGGTGTTTTTAAATATCGTATGAACATGAAAAAATCCCGGAAATATAAGCATTTCCGGGATTTGTATGTCTCTGTAATTTGTTCTCGAATTATCGTTTACTGAACTGTGGTGCTCTACGAGCTGCTTTGAGACCGTATTTCTTACGCTCTTTCATACGTGGATCACGTGTAAGGTATCCAGCTTTCTTAAGTGCCGGTCTGTAATCAGCGTCTGCCTCAAGAAGTGCTCTGGAGATACCATGACGGATTGCTCCAGCCTGTCCTGTGTATCCGCCACCTTTTACGTTAACGATTACATCGAACTTTCCTTCTGTCTCTGTCAGAACTAATGGCTGACGAACGATAACTTTCAATGTCTCAAGTCCAAGATATTCATCGATATCTCTTCCATTTATTGTGATATTACCTGTACCTGGTACTAAATATACTCTTGCAACTGATTTTTTTCTTCTTCCTGTTCCATAGAATTTTGCTTTAGCCACTGTAATGTCCTCCTTTCAACCTTTCCTTAAAATTTAAGCTCTACTGGCTTCTGAGCCTGCTGCTCATGATCTGGTCCAGCGTATACGTGAAGCTTCTTAATCATAGATCTTCCTAAAGGTCCTTTTGGAAGCATTCCCTTTACAGCAAGTTCGATTACTTTCTCAGGTTTCTTAGCCATCATCTCTGCTAATGTAGTCTCTTTCATTCCTCCTACATAATCAGAGTGGTTGTAATAAATCTTCTGATTCATCTTCTTACCTGTTACTTTAACTTTTTCAGCGTTTACTACGATTACGTAATCGCCTGTATCTACATGTGGTGTAAATTCCGGTTTATTTTTTCCTCTTAAAACCTTAGCTACTTCAGATGACAAACGTCCTAATGTGCATCCAGCAGCGTCAACTACATACCATTTTCTTTCAATCTTATCTGGATTTGCCATATAAGTTTTCATTGGTTTACCTCCTGTAAATCATCTCATATTCATAATCAACTCTATTGGGATCAGCAAATCTCCGGGGCTTTGGTGATTTACTGTTTCTCCTTTCGTCATACTGATTTATTATATTATACTCATTTTTGTGTGTCAACCATTTTTCTGCAAATTTCTCTACAAAATCCTCTTTCCAGTATGACTTTTTTCTTGTGATATTTGTTTAGTTTGCCTCTATTGTAATTACCTCTCTTTTTCCCGTTTCTGCTCCAATCTTAGATTTACAACAAGAGCAAAAGCAATGATTCCATAGGCAACAAAACTCCGGAAATATTCTCCAAGCGACGCATTTGAAAATGCATTACGACCGGCAAGCGGAGATAATATAAATAATGTATGCAGCAAAACAACTCCAACAAACGCATTCTTCACACTGGCTTTTCTAATACTGGCACCTCCTGCCAGCAATGCTGCACATGCAAACTTTTCTGTATCCAGATGTTCTGTATACACATTAAGTGAACCAATATTCTGTAAATACACAAACTGTCCCAATGCTGCAAACATTGTTGAAAATATGATAACAATCAATCTTACTTTATTAACATCAATTCCTGTATTCGCAGCTTTTTCTTCACTCATACCAACTGCTTTAATTTTTTGTCCAAAAGGTGTGTTCATTAAATAGAATGTAAAACCTCCACAAAATGCAATAATTACAAGAAGCAAAACAGATATTTTGGCTTCTCCGATTTGAAAAACACCTATATTATCAAATACTTCTTTATATGTTTTTAAATCTACCATATTTTTAACACCAATTCCCGTAGACAAAACAAGCTTTTTATTATATACATGAATAACCGTTCCGAATCCCGCCACAAATATAAGCTGATAAATATAATTAGCAAGAAATCCAACCACAATCGATGTCACCATCTCTTTCCCTTTTACTTTATTTAAAAGATGTCCAATTAGGCTTCCAATTAAGGCTGCAATCAAAAGAGACACCAGTAACACTACAGTAGCACCCTTCGCTCCTGTAATATTGAAATTCAACACAAAAATAAAAACCGCCTGTGTAATCATCGTGCCAATAACTACCGCAAAATTCAATCCCATTCCTGCCATTATTGGGAATATCAAAGCAAGTATCAAAATAATATTCCTGATAAATCTCAAAGACACCTGCTCCACAAGGAACAAACCGCTTACATCTGCCAGGAAGAAACACAGAATACTAAACATAATAAATGTGACCGGTACAATCATCTCTTCTTTTCTAATTATCTTTCTCATACCTGTTTCCTCCTCTCCTGCTTAAGAAATGCATACAAAATAATTCCATTCGTGATAATCATACGAACAATTTCTGACATCTGTGGAATCAATATGATATTTGCAATCGGAGCCGACAGAAGATAAATTGTCTGATATAAATATGTTCCAAGAATTGCGTGAAATATTTTTGCCTGTTTACCAATACAGCCACCAATCAAAATAACCGAAACCGCAGGGAATGTATGAGATAACGGTGCATTGTACAATTCTACGAACCCATATGTCTGTGCATACACGCAAATCCCTATAGCTGCAATTACTGTAGACAATACAATTGCCATTGTCCGCACCCTGTTAATTTTAATTCCAGAAAGTTGACAGAACTTTTCATTTTCTCCCACAGCTAACATTACTGTCCCATATTTTGTCTTAAAAAAAAGAAAAATTAACAAACACATGAATGCATATACACCAAGCAGTCCAAATGGGATCTCTATTTCCCCTATTTTAACGACACACATTTCGTTTAACACATTTCCAAAATAGTTTTCAAGGCTTATTTTTGGTCGAAGACCTTCACCTCCAACAGGATATAGCATTTCCCGATTTTTAAAAGGTATCACTGTCCATACAAAATTCATAATAGGGATAAAAGAATACCCAATAAAAATGGCAGCAATATCTTCTTTTCCTTTAACCATATTCAGTATTTTCGCGTAAATCATTCCTAAAATAACTGCTGGAATAATTGACAAAAGTATTGCAATAATAAAGCCTTGAATCCCTGTTACCCGAAGTTGAATAGCCATACACATTCCCAACAGCCCTGCTACAATTCCAACAGGAAGTCCAAAATTCATTCCAACTCCCGCATTAATCATTGGAATCATTGCCAATACAAGAACCCCATTCATAACAAATTTTACAAACGAGCCACTGATAAGTTCTGGAATATTCATATTTAAAAAAGCAGCTAAGAAAAACAGTGCTAACATAAAAAGCGAAATAATAATTTGTGGTAGCTTTATCCTACTTTTCATCTTCTGCCTCCTCTCCTGTATATGCAAACGCAAATTCCTCTTCTGATGATTCCGGTGGCAGAATTTGTGAAAGTTTACCTTCACAAAACACTGCAATTCTATCACTGATACGCTTTAGTTCATCCAACTCACTTGATGCCACTACAATCGTCATTCCTTTTTCCTGATTCATCTTTACCAACATATCTAATATTTTTTCTTTTGCTCCTATGTCAACGCCTCTGGTTGGCTCCATAACAAAAAGTACTTTGGGATTCACCGCTATTGCTCTTGCAATACAAACTTTTTGCTGGTTTCCGCCACTCAACTCACCGGCATTCTGCTCCATATTTTCACATTTTATATCAAGTCGCTTTATTTGCTCTTCTGCATAGGATTTTATTTTCTTCCAATCTCTAATTGAAAAAATACCAAACACATGTTTTTGAAACATATTTCTCCCATAAAATCCGGAAAAAATCATATTTTCGCAAATGGAATGTTCCAAAAGAAGTCCCATATTCTTTCGATCGTCTGGAAGAAGAAATATTCCCTGTTCTATCGTTTTTTTCACATTTCCCAAATCAAGCCTTTGCCCTTCTAACAGTACATCACCTTCTACTGGAAACATACCCATAACCCCATATCCTAATGCCAGTTTCCCATGTCCTGAAAGACTTGTAATTCCCAAGATTTCTCCTTTACATACATCAAGATTTATTTTTTCAATAGGTTCTCCCGGCATATGAACTGAAAAATCTTTAAAACTGACTATTTTTTCTCCGTACAATGCCCTTTTCTCCCTTTTAACAGTAAAAACATCATATCCTATCATATCTTTAGCCAGTATTTCCGCATCAAGTTCTCCTTTCGTATAATTGGATACAACCTCCCCATCTCTGATAATCGTTACGCGATCACAAATTTCACAAATTTCATGTAAACGATGCGAACAAAAAAGAATTGTAGTTCCTTTTTCTGCCAAACCCTTCAATACTTTCATCAATTTCTGTGCATCTTCTGCATTTAAAACAGCCGTTGGCTCATCTAATAAAAGAAGTCTCAAATCTTTTTTATCTACTTCCCTCGCTATCTCAACAAACTGTTTTGCATTTACCGATATATTTTTAACCAAATAAGAATTATCAATCTGAAATCCCAATTCTTCCAATACTTTTTTAGCATCTTCCTGGTTTTTTTTCTTATCTATATAAGAAATTTCCGGCTTTAGTACACGGCAAAATTTCTTTTTTGTATTTTCTCTAGTAAGTTTAATATTGTCTGCAACAGTCATTTCTGGAATGAGAACAAATTCCTGATGAATCATTCCTATTCCTCGTAAAATGGCATCTTTTGTAGAACTGATACACACCTTTTCTCCATTGTACCAAATTTCCCCGTCATATCCCCCTGTTTTTTCAATCACACTATTTCCAAACAAAATATTCATCAATGTACTTTTTCCCGAACCATTCGCACCTATCAATCCATATATTTCCCCCGGTTCCAAGGACAAATTCACCTGTTTCAATACCTGATTCTGTCCAAAGTATTTATTCAGATTCTTAACCTCTAGTATGTATTTTCCCATTTTTCCCTCTTTTTTTCTTACATACAAAAAGGGGGCGGAAAACATCCGCCCTCTCCCTTTCCGTTTTTGCAACTCTTAATAGTAAATAGATTCCATAATAAACATGTAGTAATTTTCGTAATCTTCGTACTGTTGAAAATCTACATCCAAACCGAATTTATCTTTTGCAAGATTTCCAAGATTTTCTGCATTATTCGGATCAAAATCAGGATTTGCAATCATTTCCATTGCAACTTCAACACCAAACTTTGGTAAAAAGATTGTAACTGGAACAGGCCATCCGGACAGTCTTCCTTTCATACCCTGAGCATCAACTTTCTCTGAAATCATCTCATTAATCTTATCAAAATTCGTAGCATCTTCTTCCTCAATCTCTAATCCCAACACTGTAGGATATGCCTGCGTCGGTGTAGGACAACACTGTTCTGCAACAGTATACTTTAACTCTAATGCTTTTGCAATAATTACATCATACATCGGACAATTTGTTCCAAAAATATTGGTATCTTTTCCATATTTTTCAATTTGTCTTGGAATATCTTCCTGTAAAAACTGCTGCATTGCTTCTGGTCCATTACCAGTCTGCGGATCAGGTGTAATAACTTCTACAAATTCCATTCCAAGCTTTTCACATGTTTCTTTCATCTTGTCTCTTCTTGCTGCAATTGTAGGCTTTGCAAGATGTGTCGGGAATGAATAGTGAATAAATGTTTTTGCTCCCATTTCATGAGCCTTTGTTGGTATTGTCTGACCTCTTCTGATTGCATCCATATCCAAGTTCAAATCGATATTCTCGGACATCATATCTGGCTCATCATAAATTGCTGAAGAAATTGTAATAATATCCGGATTCTTCTCTTTAAGCTGCTGGAAAGCAGGAATAAGTCCTGATTGTCCAGAACTTACAATGACAGCTCTCATAAGAGGATCATCTGCTGCGGATACAATTGTACTAATGCATCCCTCAATTTCAGTATCAAACTTTTCGGGGAGCACAAGATGTGTTACAATATCCGGATACTGCTCTTCCAATTGTTCACCAGCGCGGAACTCATCTTCACTTACAGATAATGTTGGTGTAACAACGGCAATATGATACTCTTCGCTACTCTCTTCTTTAGTTTCCTCACTTATTTCCTCGGTTTTTTTGCTTCCGCATGCTGTAAACAGCATAGATATCAGCATCACGAAAACCAAAAAAATTGACAGTTTCTTTTTCATATTTTTCCTCCTAATAAATTTTGGTATTTTTAGTATATCTGTGCTTATTTAACGTGTCAACAAACCTTCTTTCATTCATTTATTGTTATTTTATATATATTTACATATATATCGAACACATCTATATATTGTTCATTTTCTTTCTGGTTTTTTTGTCTGGATTCTGTCAACTATTTTTGTTATACTGGTCAAATAAACGTATCAAACATCAAAGAGAGGTTACTTATTATGTGGGCTTACAACAGTGTTTTTTATCAAATATATCCGATCGGCTTTTGTGGCGCTCCTGTACACAATGATGGCAAAT
>JBJEMB010000163.1:9010-11957 GCA_051879455.1 Lachnospiraceae bacterium | reverse complement strand
GGAGTATAAGTAACCCTCCCTCCTTGGGTCGTCCGTTCTTTGTCCGTAATATTTCTTTAAAAGGAGGGGTTCGTTATGGACAAAGTAGCAGGAAAACTGACGGTGTTTTTTGAAGAGCCATTCTGGGTGGGCGTGTTTGAAACCATCTCAGATGAAAAGTTAAGTGTATGCAAAGTGACTTTTGGAGCTGAGCCAAGAGACTTTGAAGTAAATGACTTTATCTTAAAATATTTTGACAGACTGCATTTTAGTCCGGCGGTTTCGACTGTTGTAAAAGAATCTTCTAAAAATCCTAAAAGGGTGCAGCGTGAAGCTAGAAAGCAGACAGATGTATGTGGGATTGGAACGAAATCACAGCAGGCACTTAAATTACAGCAGGAGCAGATGAAAATCGAGCGGAAGCATGAGAGCCGGGAGAGGCTTGAGGCTGAAAAGCAGAGAAAATTTGAACTGAAACAGCAAAAACGAAAAGAAAAACACAGGGGCAGGTAATGTCCTTGTGTTTTTCTGTTTGCGAATAGCAGGTAATGTGATAGAATAAACAAAGAGTGTAGGGAAACGATCAATTTATCAGAGGAGGAAAATGAGATGGAAACTCAGAAAATCATACAGGTCGAAGATAAAGTGCCTGCAAAACTACTGATCCCGCTTAGTATTCAGCATATGTTTGCTATGTTTGGAGCATCAGTACTTGTACCGTTTTTATTTGGAATCAGCCCGGCAATCGTTCTTTTTATGAATGGTGTGGGAACTCTTTTGTTTATTGCTATCACAAAAGGAAAAGCGCCGGCATATCTTGGCTCAAGTTTTGCATTTCTTGCACCGGCAGGGATAGTAATCAGCGAGATGGGATATCAGTATGCCCTGGGTGGATTTGTAGTTGTCGGTTTTTGTGGGTGTATTCTGGCATTGATTATCTATAAATTTGGCTCTGACTGGATAGACATTGTGCTTCCACCGGCAGCCATGGGTCCGGTTGTCGCATTGATCGGTCTGGAGCTGTCTGGCAGTGCGGCAAGCAATGCAGGGCTATTGGATGAAGTGATTGATCCGAAAAATGTGATTGTATTCGTAGTGACACTGGGAGTTGCAATTTTTGGTAACATTATGTTTCGTGGATTTTTGTCTGTCATACCGATTCTTATCGCAGTGATTGCCGGATATATTGCGGCACTTGCCTGCGGTATGGTAGATTTTACTGAGGTGGCGAAGGCTTCTCTTTTTGCAATCCCGAATTTTCAGACACCGAAATTTAATATGGAAGCAATCCTGATCATCCTACCGGTGCTTCTTGTAATTGCGTCGGAACATATCGGACATCAGGTGGTAACAAGTAAGATTGTTGGACGAGATCTTTTGAAAGACCCTGGACTTCACCGCTCATTATTAGGAGATAACCTTTCTACAATGATTTCCGGTATGATTGGTTCTGTACCGACAACAACATACGGAGAAAATATCGGTGTTATGGCAGTTACGAAAGTGTACAGCGTCAGAGTAATCGCAGGGGCAGCAGTACTTTCAATCATTTGCTCCTTCGTAGGCAAACTATCCATGCTTATTCAGACAATTCCGGGACCGGTAATCGGAGGAATTTCATTCTTGCTTTACGGTATGATCGGCGCTTCAGGTATTCGTATTCTGGTTGACTCACAGGTAGACTACGGACAGTCAAGAAACCTGATCCTTACATCAGTGATATTTGTAACAGGACTTTCCGGTATCGCAGTGAAACTTGGAAATGTACAGTTAAAAGGAATGGTTCTTGCCTGCGTAGTAGGAATGGTAATGAGTTTAATCTTTTATGTATTGGACAAACTTAAGTTGACAAATGACAGATAGGACACAATTGGGGACGTAGACTTTTTTAAAAGAATTACGTCCCCAATTTGTGTCCTTGCTATAATTTTGGATAAATATATTGACAATCATACATCGCAGTGCTATATATAATATATCGAGGTACGATGTATCGCACTGGAATGGAGGGAATAAGATGGATGCGCACATTAGAAAAGTGTATGTTCCGATGACAGAGACAGGATTTTATATTTTGATGTGTCTGAAAGAAGAAGCCCACGGATACAGTATTGTGCAGAGAGTAGAAGCGATGACTGAAGGGGCAGTGAAAATAAGTCCCGGCACGATGTATGGAAGTCTTTCTAAAATGGAAAAAGATGGCCTCATCAGATTTGTGCGTGAGGAAGAAAAGCGAAAGATTTATGTGATCACAGATTTAGGAAAACAGGTCCTGAATCTTGAGATGAAGAGGATTGCGCGTTTATATCGGAATATGATGGAGGTACGTCAAAATGAGAGAGAAGAATAAGAAAACGGAATTTAAATATTTTACAATACCAGAGTGGGAAAGAGAGCAGGATTATCTTCAAAAGCAGCACAGAAAGGGATGGAAATTTACGGGAATAAGTTTTATAGGATTTTATCATTTTGAAAAATGTGAGCCGGAAGAGATGGTCTATCAGCTTGATTATAATCCAGAGGGAACTGCTCATAAGGATGAATATGTTCAGATGTTTGAGGATTGTGGCTGGGAATATCTTCTCGATTTTGTGGGATACAGTTATTTCAGAAAACCGGTTTCTGAGATGGATGGAAAGGAAGAGATTTTTTGTGATGATGCATCCAGAATAGAAATGATGAAACGTGTATTTAAAGGAAGAGTTGTTCCACTTCTGGTTATCTTTTTCGGCCTGATCATTCCGCAATTAATTGTACAGAGTCATTCGGATAGAGAAATCGGTCATGTAATCGGTGGAGCGTATGTGATTTTGTTTGTTATCTATCTGCTTTTATTTCTGAACATAGGATATCAGTTTTTTAAGTATTGGAAATATTTGAAAAAATAATTTCTTTGTGTAAGATACTATATCGACTCCGACCATCAATCTGGATGGACAAGACCATTCTTTTGTTTTTACATATTTCA
>JBJEMB010000163.1:0-8910 GCA_051879455.1 Lachnospiraceae bacterium | reverse complement strand
AAATAAAAGAGCCAGATCATGGCTCTTGGTGCAAATTTATTCAAAGTAGCTTAAAAATGCTTGCGTAGCTTTAGATACAGGAATATGATTGTTATATGCGATGGCAAGTTCTCTTTTCGGAAGAGCTTCTTTTGTCTCGACGATAAAGAGATTTTTCGGTTTTCTTGGCAGACAGTAATCCGGGATACATGCGATTCCAAGACCGATACTGGCAAGATCGATAAGAAGATCATTGCTGCTTAATTCTATTTCAGGTACAAGATCTAACTGATGCTGTTGAAAGAAACTGTGCAGAAATTCACTGGTAGTGCTTTTGTTGTCTAACATGAGAATCGGATAATCCAAAAGCTCATTTAAGCTGATTTTTTTACCTTTCAGATCAGAAAAAGATTCATTTGCGATAAATACATCCTGAAATGATGAAATCTTTCTGATGGAAGGGACATTGCCCAGATAAGCATTTGGAAAATTGACAACTACAAGGTCTACTTGTCCGGATTCTAAAAGCTCAACACAGCGAATGGAAGTTGCATTCATCACTTTAATATGAGCTCCGGGATATTCTTTGTGAAAGCGTTCCAGATACGGTACCAGGAAATACCGGCAGATTGTATCGCTTGCCCCGATGCGGATCTGACCGCCGCTAGCAGAGGCATCCATAAGCTGGGCTTCTCCGCGCTGAATGAGATTCATGGCAGGTTCGATGTGGCGGAGGAGAATTTCACCCTCAGGGGTTAACTGAACTTTTTTCGTGCTTCGGATAAAAAGTGTCTGGTCAAGCTTTTTTTCTAAAGTTTTGATGGATTGGCTGACAGCTGACTGCGAAATGAACAGATGATTTGCAGCATCTGAGAAGCTTAAAGTCGAAGCAACATGATAAAATACTTTATATAATTCATAATTGATGTCCATAATAAGTCCTCCTTATAAATGATAGTATAAATTAATTTGCTGCAGAATACAACCGATTATTATTTGTAAAAAGGATTGCTTAAAATAAAAGCTAGTGAGATTTGGAAAGAAATGAAAGGAAGGTACAATGAAAAAAAGGCAGAATAGTATAAGTAATAAATTAAATGGAATTCATCTTTTTCTTGCAGTGACAGCTATGTTTTTTCTGGTGATTGCTATTTTGCTCAGCAGTTTCCAGATTGCAATATACGGCGACAGTGACTATGGATTTTATAGAAAAGAATATGAAAAATATGAAGTGACTGATCCTTTAAATATGGAAATCGATGATGTGATGGAAGTCACGGAGCATATGATGGATTACCTGATTGGAAAAACCCCTGAGCTTTCAATTGAGACGAATGTGGATGGAAGGGAGCAGGATTTTTTTAATGAGCAGGACAGACTTCATATGTCGGATGTAAAAAATCTGTTTTTGGGAGGATTGAAACTTAGAAATATTCTGGCGATTTTGGTAGTTTTGTTATTAGTGATTCTTTTCATTCAAAAAGCAGATATGCGTTCGCTTCTTTTGAGGGCGTATGGAATTGCTATGGCGGTTTTTGTATTGCTTTTAGCTTTTTTAGGTGTGGCATTTGCCATTGATTTTACGAAGTGTTTTACGATTTTTCATGAAATCTTTTTTACAAATGATCTTTGGATGTTTGATCCTGAGACAGATTATATGATCAGGATGCTTCCGGAAGGATTCTTTTTTGATATGGCAATCAGGATTGGGGAAGTATTTATTGGTCTTTTGGCTGTATTGGGAGTTGTTACTCTGATTTTGAAACAATGTGGAAAAAAGAATCATACAAAGTAGAGGATATGATAAAGATATTTATGAGATCAACTTATAAATATCTTTATTTATATTAATTTCACTAATAATAATAACTATGGTATAATACGAGATAAATATGGTACAATGTGCATATGAATAAGCAGTAATGCGTTAAGGAGGAAAGCAAATGAGTAACGTAAGACGTGTGTTTGTGGAGAAGAAACCGGACTTTGCAGTTCAGGCAAAAGATTTAAAGCATGAGATCCGGGGTTATCT
This sequence comes from Lachnospiraceae bacterium, assembly GCA_051879455.1. GTDB lineage: Bacteria > Bacillota > Clostridia > Lachnospirales > Lachnospiraceae > MD308. The sequence goes on along the minus strand of JBJEMB010000163.1, from coordinate 6,899 downwards.
TGGAATTAAAGATGCTGAATCTGTCCGTGTGCTGATTCGTTACGACGTAGAAAATGTTTCAGATGAAACTTTTGAAAAAGCATGTAATGGTATTTTTTCAGAACCGCCGGTTGACATTCTTTACAGAGAAGAATTTCCGGTAGAAGAAGGAAGCAGAGTGTTTTCTGTAGAATTCCTTCCGGGACAGTTTGACCAGAGAGCAGATTCTGCAGTTCAGTGTATTCAGTTTATAAAAGAAGACGAGCAGCCGGTAATCAAAACAGCTGTTGTATATGTAATTAAGGGAGAAAACGGTGCGATTTCTGATGAAGAGCTTGAGGCAATTAAAAATCATTGTATCAATCCGGTAGATTCCCGTGAAACAGGCATGGATAAACCGGAAACTCTTGTGACAAAATTTGAAGATCCGGCAGATGTAATCATTTTTGACGGATTCAAGGATATGGAAGAGGGAGCGTTAAAGGAGCTTTACAGTTCTCTTAGACTTGCTATGACATTTAAGGATTTCCAGCATATCCAGAACTATTTTAAAAATGAGGAAAACAGAGATCCTTCCATGACAGAGATCCGTGTATTAGATACATACTGGTCTGATCACTGCCGTCATACGACATTCTCAACAGAACTTACAGATGTTACTTTCGGAGATGGAGACTACAAGGTTCCGATTGAAGAGACATATAAACAGTATCTGGCTGATCACAGTGAGATTTTCAAAGGAAGAGAAGATAAATTTGTCTGCCTGATGGATCTTGCACTTATGGCGATGAGAAAGCTTAAAAAAGAAGGAAAGCTTGAAGATCAGGAAGAGTCTGATGAGATCAATGCATGTAGCATTGTTGTGCCGGTTACTGTAGACGGTGTAGAAGAAGAGTGGCTTGTAAACTTTAAGAATGAGACACATAACCATCCGACAGAGATTGAGCCGTTTGGTGGTGCTGCAACTTGTCTTGGTGGTGCGATTCGTGATCCGCTTTCAGGACGTACTTATGTATATCAGGCAATGCGTGTGACAGGTGCAGCTGATCCGACAGTTTCCGTAAAAGATACATTAAAAGGAAAACTCCCTCAGAAGAAACTGGTGCGTGAGGCTGCTCACGGTTACAGCTCTTATGGTAATCAGATTGGACTTGCTACCGGGGCTGTAAAAGAAATTTATCATCCGAATTATGTTGCAAAACGTATGGAGATCGGTGCAGTTATGGGTGCTGCTCCGAGACGTGCGGTAATCCGTGAAACATCAGATCCGGGCGATATTATCATCCTTCTGGGCGGACGTACCGGACGTGATGGCTGTGGCGGTGCAACAGGTTCTTCTAAGGTTCACACAACAGAGTCTATTGAGACATGCGGAGCTGAGGTACAGAAAGGTAATGCACCGACAGAGCGTAAGATTCAGCGTATGTTCCGTAGAGAAGAAGTTAGTAAACTGATCAAAAAATGTAACGACTTTGGTGCAGGCGGTGTTTCCGTTGCAATTGGTGAGCTGGCTGATGGTCTTAGGGTTGATCTTGATAAAGTGCCGAAGAAATATGCAGGTCTTGACGGAACAGAGATTGCCATTTCCGAATCACAGGAGCGTATGGCAGTTGTCGTAGATCCAAAAGATGTAGATGAATTCATGGGATATGCAAAAGAGGAAAATCTGGAGGCTACTCGTGTTGCAGTTGTAACAGAAGAGCCGAGACTGGTTCTTTCCTGGAGAGGAAAAGAAATCGTTAATTTGTCCAGAGCATTTCTTGATACCAATGGTGCTCATCAGGAGACAACTGTTGCAGTTGATATTCCGAACCGCAAAGACAGTATCCTTGTAAGAGAAGAAGTTTCCGATGTAAAAGGAAAGTGGCTTGCAACACTTGCAGATTTGAATGTTTGTTCCCAGAAGGGTCTCGTTGAGATGTTTGACGGCTCTATCGGAGCAGGTTCTGTATTTATGCCTCACGGTGGAAAATACCAGACAACAGAGACACAGGCTATGGTGGCAAAGCTTCCGGTTCTTAAAGGGGATTGTGATACAGTAACGATGATGAGTTATGGATTTGATCCGTATCTGTCTACATGGAGTCCATATCACGGAGCAATTTATGCAGTGACAGAATCCGTTGCTAAGATTGTTGCAAATGGTGGCGACTTTAAGAAAATCCGTTTCACATTCCAGGAGTATTTCCGTCGTATGACAGAAGATCCGCACAGATGGAGCCAGCCGTTTGCTGCACTTCTCGGTGCATATAATGCACAGCTTGGATTTGGCCTGCCGTCTATCGGAGGAAAAGACAGTATGTCCGGTACATTCGAAGATATCGACGTACCTCCGACACTGGTTTCTTTTGCTGTTGATGTGGCAACTGAAAAAGATATTATTACACCGGAGCTTAAGAAGGCCGGCAATAAATTAGTATGGCTTCGCATTCCGACAGATGAATACGATGTTCCGGTATATGAAAAAGTGATGGATCAGTATGCGAAATTTACAGAAGACATTCATTCCGGAAAGATTGTTTCTGCATACGCACTTGATCGACATGGTATTGTGGCAGCAGTCAGCCGTATGGCATTTGGTAACAGAATGGGTGTGAAGATTGAGCACAATGTGGATGAGAGAGATCTGTTTGCTCCTGCATTTGGTGATATCATTGCTGAAGTCTCGGATGGAAAAGTTGGTGAACTTGGATTTGAATATACAGTGATCGGTGAAGTGACAGATGATGCATCCTTCTCATATAAAGATATGGTAATATCCGAGAAAGAAGCAGAGGATACATGGAAGAGTACCCTTGAGAAAGTATTTAAGACAAACTCCGGAGCAGAAGGACAGGATGCGAAAGTTGAGACAGGACTTTATAATACTTCCAATATCCATATCTGCTCCCATAAGATCGCACAGCCGACAGTATTTATCCCGGTATTCCCTGGAACAAACTGTGAGTACGACAGTGCAAAAGCCTTTGAGCGTGCAGGTGCTAAGGTGATCACTAAAGTATTTAAAAATATGGATGCTGCAGACATTATTGATTCTGTAAGTGTATTTGAAAAAGCAATTGGTGAATCACAGATCATCATGTTCCCAGGAGGATTCAGCGCAGGTGATGAGCCGGATGGTTCTGCAAAATTCTTTGCAACTGCATTCCAGAATGCAAAGATCAAAGAAGCAGTTGAGAAACTGTTAAATGAGAGAGACGGACTTGTACTCGGTATCTGTAACGGATTCCAGGCACTTGTAAAACTGGGACTGGTTCCGGGCGGACAGATTACCGGACAGAATGAGAACTCTCCGACTCTGACATACAATACGATTGGACGCCATATTTCCAAGATGATCTATACGAAGGTTGTTACAAACAAGTCTCCATGGCTTTCTAAGGCAGAGCTTGGCGGTGTTTATACAAATCCTGCTTCTCACGGAGAGGGACGTTTCGTTGCAAATAAGGAATGGCTTGATAAATTATTTGCGAATGGACAGGTAGCAACACAGTACTGTGATCCGGAAGGAAACATTACGATGGATGAAGAGTGGAATGTAAACGGTTCTTATCTTGCAATTGAAGGTATCACAAGTCCTGATGGACGTGTGCTTGGAAAGATGGCACACTCTGAGAGACGTGCAAGATCTGTTGCTATGAATATTTATGGTGAACAGGATATGAAGATCTTTGAGTCTGGTGTGGCATATTTTAAGTAAAAAATGCATAAAATTACATATTATAAATAATTAATTGTATTACAGTGAAATTTGACGCAAACGATTCTTGCGAATTTGGACGAAAAAATATGAAAAAACGTTAAAAATCATGCCATAAATGCAAGAAATGATAATTAAAAATTCAAAAATGGTGTATTTTTATAAAAATGTCTTGAATTTAACAAAGCTATGCTTTACAATAGTAAAGGACAAAGGCGTCATGGGCGGGTAGATTTGTCTACCCGCTTTTCATTTTTTTCAAAAATATTATTATGAGTTAATTTTTGGCAAAAGCCAGGCGCTTTGAAGGAAAACATGTTCCAGGAGGTAAAAAGATATGTCATATGTAGATGAAGTACTGGAAAAGGTAGTGGCGAAGAACCCTGCAGAACCAGAATTCCACCAGGCAGTAAAAGAAGTATTGGAATCACTTAGAGTTGTAGTAGAGGCCAATGAAGAGAAGTATAGAAAAGAGGCTCTTTTAGAGAGATTGGTTGAACCGGAAAGACAGATTAAATTCCGTGTTCCGTGGGTAGATGATAAAGGGCAGGTTCAGGTAAATACAGGTTACCGTGTACAGTTTAACAGCGCAATTGGACCATATAAAGGAGGACTTCGTCTTCATCCATCTGTAAACCTTGGTATTATCAAATTCCTTGGGTTTGAGCAGATTTTCAAAAATTCACTGACCGGTCTTCCGATTGGTGGAGGTAAAGGTGGTTCGGACTTTGATCCGAAGGGAAAATCTGACAGAGAAGTTATGGCATTCTGCCAGAGCTTTATGACAGAACTTTGCAAATATATCGGTGCTGACACAGACGTTCCGGCTGGTGATATCGGTACAGGTGCAAGAGAGATTGGTTATATGTTCGGACAGTACAAGAGAATGCGCGGAGTATACGAAGGTGTTCTTACTGGAAAAGGATTAAGCTACGGTGGATCTTTGGCAAGAACAGAAGCTACAGGATATGGTCTTCTTTACTTGACAGAAGAACTTTTGAAACTTAACGGAATTGAACTTTCAGGTAAGACAGTTGCAGTTTCCGGTTCCGGTAACGTTGCGATTTATGCAACGGAAAAAGCACAGCAGTTAGGAGCAAAAGTTGTCACAGTCAGTGATTCTACAGGCTGGGTATATGACCCGGATGGAATTGATGTTGAGGCTTTGAAAGAAATTAAGGAAGTAAATCGTGCAAGACTGACAGAATACAAAAAATATCGTCCGAATTCAGAATATCATGAGGGTCGTGGTGTATGGTCGGTGAAAGTTGACATTGCACTTCCATGCGCAACACAGAATGAACTTCATCTGGAAGATGCAAAACAGCTTGTAGCTAACGGATGTATCGCCGTATGTGAAGGTGCAAACATGCCTACCACAATGGAGGCTACAGAATACTTGCAGCAAAACGGAGTAATCTTTGCTCCTGGTAAAGCTGCCAATGCCGGTGGTGTTGCTACATCTGCACTTGAGATGTCTCAGAACAGTGAGCGTCTTAGCTGGACATTTGAAGAAGTGGATGCAAAACTTAAGGATATCATGGTTAATATCTGTCACAATATGGATGATGCTGCAAAACGTTATGGATTCGAAGGCAATTATGTAATCGGAGCAAATATTGCAGGATTTGAGAAAGTTGCAGATGCTATGATGGCTCAGGGAATAGTATAATAATAAATTTAGAATAGTTTTTAAGAAATTTATAATCGCTGTGTGATGGCTTCCGATTGCTGTGACACAGCGTTTTTTGCTCCAAGGTCAATTTTTGAACAACGGACGAAAATATTTCTTGAAAAATGACCAGAATGATATTTGTTAGCGTTTTTCATTGCATTGTGTTAAGCTAAAGGTAATCTGGCAAGAGGAGAATGCGCTATGGAAAAGATTGTAAAACTTAAGAAGCACTGTGCAGACGAAATGACACCGATGGAAAGAAAAATAGCTATAGAAGAGGGGAAAGATTATGATCGTCTCCCGTGTGTTCCGTTTATGGGCGAATTTAAATGTTACCTGACAGGGGTCAGTGTCTGGGATTTCTGGCATGAACCGGAAAAGATGGTCGAGGCAGAGGTGGCTGCATTTAACCGATATGGCTATGATAGAATTGTGATCGGGCCGAATACCAGAGGGATTACGGAGTCTCTTGGCGGGAAATTCATGTATCCTGAAAACGGTATTCCTTATATTGATGGTTCTTTTCTTGAAGATTATTATAGTCTTCATCTGATGGAACCTGCGGATGCTATCACACATCCGAGACTTCAGACATTTGCTCGTGCAGCAGAGCTTTTGTGTGATGTGACAGATAGTGTTGTTCCAATAGAGGCAAGTATCGGTGGACCGTTTACGATAGCTGCAAATCTCAGAGGTGTTGAGTTTTTGTTGAGGGATTGCAGGAAGAACCCGGAAGAGATTCATCAGTTGATGAGGATTATTACAGATACACAGAAAAGCTGTATCGATATGGCGGCAAATTATGGGATTGGGATTGCCATGGCAGATCCCGTGGCAAATCCGGCTCTGATCGGACCGAAGATGTACGAAAAGTTTGTCTATCCTTATACGAAGGAATTGACAGACTATGCAGCGATAAAAACCGGGCAAAAGGTATCTCTTCATATGTGTGGTTCCACTTACAATATATGGAAATATTTAAGTCAGTATCAATTAAATGAATTAAGCCTGGATAACATTGTTGATCTGGAACGAGCGGTACAGGAGTTAGGAGATTTAATTCCGATTGCAGGAAATGTAGACCCGGTGGATATCGTGATGAATGGAAGCAGAGAAGAGATTTTTCGTGCAGTAGAGTACTGTGCCAAGATCGGGAAGAAGGCAAAGAGGGGATATCATCTGGCAACTGGGTGCGATATCCCGGAGCGTACAAAGCCAAAACAGGTGGACTGGTTTATGGAAGCAGCACGGAAATATTTATAATAGATATAGAAATAGCCTATAATAAATATTATATATAGAAAATAATAATTTGCTTGCTGGCATAAGTAGTGTTAAGTTTAAAAAGAGGATATTACAAAGGGCAAAATGAAGGAATCATAGCGCTTTTTAAGAATCTAAAAATAAAAATGAAAAAATTGTAAAAAAGTGTTGACATTCAATAGGAGTTCATTATATAATAACGAAGTCGGTTCGAGAGAGACGACAAGATATGGGATCATAGCTCAGCTGGGAGAGCATCTGCCTTACAAGCAGAGGGTCATA
>JBJEMB010000162.1:0-2143 GCA_051879455.1 Lachnospiraceae bacterium | reverse complement strand
TGGAGGAAACACTTGCGACTGTGATGGCGAATATCATCAATGATGTGGAAATGGAAGATGATTACGGTATTTTAAGGCATGAGGAAGGAATTGACCTTATGCCGGGAAATATCGAATTATCCGGTCTGGAGGTATCCTTGGTAAATGTCATGAGCAGGGAGCTTGTGATGCGTTCCTACATAGAGCAGGTGAAAGAGCGATATGATTATATCCTGATTGACTGTATGCCTTCACTTGGCATGATAACCATAAATGCATTTGCCTGTGCGGACAGTATCTTAATTCCGGTACAGGCGGCATATCTGCCAGTGAAAGGTCTGGAACAGCTTATCAAGACCATTGGCAAGGTAAAACGGCAGATTAACCCGAAGCTGTCTATTGAGGGTATTTTGCTGACCATGGTTGACAGCAGGACAAATTATGCAAAGGACATCAGTGCATTACTGATTGAGAATTATGGAAGCAAAGTAAGGATATTTGAGAATAGTATTCCGATTTCTGTAAGAGCTGCCGAGATTTCGGCAGAGGGTGTCAGCATCTATCAGCATGACCCGAAGGGAAAAGTGGCAAGTGCCTATCAGTCTTTGACGGAGGAGGTGCTTGGCAATGAATAAGGCAGGAAGTGCGGCAAAGGTAAAGCTAAACAGTTTTGATGATTTATTTGGTGCTTCTGATATGACAGCGGGCACCGATCAGGTGCAGGAGATACCTCTTTCAGAGCTTTATGAGTTCAAAGGACACCCTTTTAAGGTGTTGGATGATGAAAAGATGCAGGAAACAGTGGAGAGCATCAGAAACTATGGTGTGCTTATGCCCGGTATTGCAAGACCAAGGGCAGAGGGCGGTTATGAGATAATCGCCGGACACCGCAGAAAACATGGCTGTGAGCTTGCAGGTCTTTCCACCATGCCTATGTTTATCAGAGATTACAATGATGATGAAGCTACAGTGATTATGGTGGATACCAATATCCAGAGGGAAGATATTCTCCCAAGTGAAAAGGCAAGAGCCTATTCCATGAAGTATGAAGCCATGAAGCATCAGGGAAAAAAGGGAAAAGGAAGCAGCCTTGATGAAGTGGGAGAAGCAGCCGGAGAGAGTGGCAAGACGGTTCAGCGTTATATATGGCTTGCCCGTCTGTCAGATGAATTACTGGATATGGTTGATAAGAAAAAAATCGGTCTGGTACAAGGTGTTGACATATCTTTTCTGACAGAGCAGGCGCAGGAATGGGTGCAGGTCATTCTTGAAGAAACGGGAGCATCTATATCGACTACCCAATCATCAAAGTTAAAGGAATATGGTAAAAACGGCGAGCTGACTCTGCCAATGGTAAGACTGATATTGACAGAGGAAAAGCCAAAGGAAAGAAAAGTTACAATCAAGGCTGATAAAATCAGCAGATATTTTACGGAGGATTATTCCAGTGAGGATATAGAAAACATTATCTATCAGCTATTGGAAGAATGGAACACCGGAAAGGTGTCGAATAAGCAGTAAAGGAGGCACGGTAAAGTGGGCGATACAATAAACTTTGATTATTACTACGGAATTGAAGCAGAGCAGTTCTCTTTTTATCGTGTTCCCCGGCTTTTGATTAAAGACGAGAGATTTAAGGGGCTTAGCAGTGATGCTAAGCTCCTCTATGGACTGATGCTCGACAGAATGTCATTATCCATGAAAAACGGATGGCTGGATGATGAAAACCGGGCGTACATTATTTATACGGTGGATGCTATTATGGAAGATTTGGGGTGTTCCAAACCGACCTGCACGAAAATTATGCGTGAGTTGGATTCTGACAATGGCATCGGATTGATTGAGAAAAAACGGAGAGGTCTTGGCAAACCGGACATCATTTATGTGAAAAATTTTGCTTCTGTTCCGGATGAAAAAGAAGAAAAAGAGCCTTCAAACCTTGATGTTTCCCCAGAAGTAAAAGATTTTAACTTCAAGAAGCAAAAGAATTTAACTTCTGGAAGTAAAAAAATTGAACTTCAAGAGGTAAAGGAATCTGACCTCAAGAGGGAAAAAAATTTGACTTCTGAAAGTAAAGAAACTGAACCTCAAGAGGTAAACGATTTTGCCCCTAATTATAACAATACTAACTATAACAACCAGAGTCATAATGATATAAATTATA
>JBJEMB010000161.1:0-2174 GCA_051879455.1 Lachnospiraceae bacterium | reverse complement strand
CCACACTTTTGCAGTTAGTTATGAACTGATATAGCTCGAAAGCTTTATAGAATAAGGCTTCCGAGCATTTTTTATTTTATATTTTTAACTTTTATATATAGCGTTTTATAACGTTTCGTGATATAATAAGTATTATATCAAAGGAGCTGAATTATGTACTTAAAAAAAACACCAAACACCCACGGACGCATTAGACTTTCTATCGTTGATAATTACTATGATAAAGTCAAGAAATGTTCTAGACAGAAGACGATTGAATCGATTGGTTTTCTCGACGAACTCCAAAAAATCTATGAGGATCCGATTGCCCATTTTCAGAAAAGAGTCGATCAATTAAATGAGGAGAAAAGAGCAAAACAAGCTCCTATCAACTTCACTTTCTATGATTCTGACCGCTTGTGCGTCGGTGACAGCTTACGAAAAAACTTTGGTTACGCTGCTCTTAGTAAGATTTATCATGAACTTGAAATTGATAAGTTCCTCATTCACCGTCAACGCTATACCAAGGAAAAATACGATGCCAACACGATCATGAAGATGCTGGTTTATTCCAGAATCCTTGCTCCTGCTTCAAAAAAAGCTTCTTTTGACAACCGTGAATGGTTCTTCGAAAAAAGTAATTACTCCCTTGATGACGTTTACAGATGCTTGGATTTCTTTCACAAACACAAGGAAAGCCTTCAAGTGTGGATGAACGACAGAATCAAGAAAAACTATGGAAGAGATACCAGCCTTATCTACTATGATGTGACGAATTATTACTTTGAAACAGATAACCAGACTGACTTCCTTCGTAAAGGAGTATGCAAGGAGCATCGTCCAAATCCAATCGTACAGATGGGACTTTTCATGGATAACAATGCACTCCCGATTACTTACGAACTTTTTCCAGGAAACACGAACGACTGTCTCACTTATCGTCCGAACTTTGGACGAATCAAAAAGCAGTTCGACCTTGGACGTGTCATCACAGTTGCCGATAAAGCCATGACAACAGGTGATAACATCTGGTATACCATCAACACACCAACCAAAGATGGTTATGTGTTCAGTATGTCCATCCGCGGAGCCACTCAGGAATTAAAGGACTTTGTATTAGATGAATCCGATTATATATGGCTCGGGAACGAATACAAGAGAAAATCCAGATACTACCCACGTACCATTAAAGTCACTGGTGTTAGTGGCAAAAAATTAGAAAAACAAGTAGATGAAAAACAGGTCGTATTCTGGAGTGAAAAATATGCAAAAAAAGCAAAAGCCGAACGTGAAGCGGCACTTGCAAAAGCCAGAGATCTTGCAGCACATCCCGGAAACTATACTCGTGCTACTTCTTATGGCGCAGCTAAGTATGTGAAAAAAGTAGAATACGACAATAAAACTGGCGAAATCCTTACAGCCTCCTCTATCCTGGATATCGATGAAGACAGAATTCTTGAAGAAGAAGCGCTGGACGGTTACTATGTACTGGTAACAAGTGAAATGGAAGAATCTGATGACAAGATCATCGATATGTATCGCGGACTTTGGAAAATCGAAGACTCTTTTAAACTTACAAAAAGCGAACTGGAAGCGAGACCAGTATACGTATGGACGAAAGAACATATCGAAGCCCACTTCTTAACCTGCTTTGTTGCACTTACGCTCATGAGAATCCTGGAAATGAAACTCGAAAACAAGTACAGTTCAGGACGAATCATCGAATCACTTTCAAAAGCAGAATGTGATCTTCTCCAACAGAATTATTATTACTTTGTTTATTATGATGAAGTATTAAAAGATATCGGAAAAGTAACTGGAATTGACTTTTCAAAGAAAATCCGAACACTGGGAGACATCAAACAAGAACTGGCAAATACAAAAAAGAAATAAATCAACAGCGTACTTACGCAGAAACCTTCCTTATTCTGCTTGATTAACAGTTTATCTATCTTGGTTCCGTTGTCAAGAATGCAAAGCACCAAAGGCCTGTTCTTGACAACGGAACCAAGATAGATATCATACAGACAAGCAGAACAAGGAATAGAACCGCCATAGTATGACCAAAAAAATTTCACTTTTTTCATTCCAAAGGAAAAAACGCCATGAAAATATGACAAAATGGCAAACCCGCCAGGCCCTGTATTTATTGGGCTTGACGGGTATTTTATACTTATTTTCTTGCAAAAGTCAGG
>JBJEMB010000160.1:0-12388 GCA_051879455.1 Lachnospiraceae bacterium | reverse complement strand
ATGTTTTATACAATGGTAGGCGGATGGATGATGTATTACTGTTATCGCAGCATCAGAGGAGAGTTTGTTAAAGCTTCTTCGGCAGAGATAGAAATTGCATTTACCGGAATGCTTACAGATGTTCCTACAATGATATTCTGGACAATCCTGATCTGTGTAATTGGTTTTATTGTGTGTGCATTCGGATTGAAAAATGGGATTGAGCGCATAACAAAAGTAATGATGAGTATGCTTCTTGTGATCATGATCATCTTGGCAGTACATTCTGTTATGATGCCCGGTGCTGCGGATGGTGTGAAATTTTATCTTGTTCCGGATTTTGGGAAGATGATAGAAAACGGAATAGGAAATGTAGTTTTTGCCGCGCTCAGCCAGGCTTTCTTTACTTTGTCAATCGGTATTGGTGCAATGCTTATTTTTGGAAGTTACCTGGATAAGTCACGAAGTCTGACAGGAGAAGCGGTAAGCATCACTGCTTTGGATACATTTGTGGCATTGACAGCAGGTTTTATTGTGATTCCAGCCTGTTTTGCCTATGGGATAGAGCCGGGAGCAGGTCCTAGCCTTGTGTTTATTACGCTTCCGAATATTTTCTCTCAGATGACCGGAGGGAGAATATGGAGTTTCCTGTTTTTCCTGTTTTTGACGTTTGCGGCTTTATCAACAATTATTGCTGTTTTTGAGAATCTGATAGCTTTCAATATGGAACTTTTCGGATGGTCAAGAAAAAAGAGTGTATTCGTATGTGCAGTAGCTGTTATTATTTTAAGTATGCCATGTGTACTTGGCTTTAATGTCCTTTCCGGTATTCAGCCTCTAGGTGAGGGAACAACGATTATGGATTTGGAAGACTTTATTGTATCTAACAATCTTTTACCGCTCGGAAGTCTTGGTTATGTCCTTTTCTGTACAAGGAAAAACGGATGGGGATGGGATGCATTTATTGAAGAGGCCAATACAGGGACAGGAATGCATTTCCCGAAATCTTTGAAGAATTATGTGGGATACGGAATACCGGCAATTATTATCGTAATCTATCTGAAAGGTTACTATGATATGTTTAGCGGAGATAGCGCCATAAGATTTATATGCTGGATGGCAGTAGCTGTTTTATTCCTTGTATTTGTTTTCTTCTGTGCTTTGAAAAATAAAAATAGTAATAATTACTGATTTTGCTTGAAATTGTTTTTTGAATGTGATATATTAACATCAGTAATAATTACTGATTTAATAAGGAGGATTTATTTATGAACAAATATGCAGGAACACAAACAGAAAAGAACCTTCAGGCAGCATTCGCCGGAGAGTCAGAAGCACGTAACAAGTATACATACTTTGCTTCTAAGGCAAAAAAAGAAGGATATGAGCAGATTGCAGCACTGTTCTTAAAGACAGCAGACAATGAAAAAGAGCATGCAAAGATGTGGTTCAAAGAGTTAGAGGGAATCGGAGACACAAAGGCAAATCTTGCAGCAGCAGCTGAAGGCGAGAACTATGAGTGGACAGATATGTACGATGGATTCGCAAAAACTGCTGATGAAGAAGGATTTGCAGAACTGGCTGCAAAATTCCGTCTTGTAGCTGCAATTGAGAAACATCATGAAGAACGTTATCGTGCATTACTTCACAATGTAGAGACGCTGGAAGTATTCAAAAAGAGCGAAGTAAAAGTATGGGAATGCCGCAACTGTGGACATATCGTAGTTGGAACAGAAGCACCGGAAGTATGTCCTACATGTGCTCATCCACAGAGTTACTTTGAAGTAAGATGTGAGAATTACTAAAAACGAATAGGTACGAATATGGAATTTTGGGATATTTATGATAAAGATAAAAAACGCACAGGACGTACGATGAGGAGAAACGACTGGTGCCTTAGGGATGATGAATATCATCTGACTGTACTGGGTGTGGTGTGTCGGCCTGATGGAAAATTTCTGATCACAAAGCGTGTTATGACGAAGAACTGGGCCCCAGGATGGTGGGAAGTGTCCGGAGGAGCAGTCATGGCAGGTGAAGAATCAAAACAGGCGGTTCTTCGTGAAGTCAGAGAAGAAACCGGTCTGGATGTATCTGATTGGGATGGAGGATATATGTTCTCCTATAAACGGGAAAATCCCGGAAAAGGTGATAACTATTTTGTAGATATCTATCGATTCTGCGGAGAGTTTGATGAGAAAGATGTCCATCCTCAGGAATCAGAGACAGATGGATTTATGCTGGCGACAAAAGAAGAGATTGAAGCATTGGCAAAAGACGGTGTTTTCCTTCATTATGACAGCATTAGACAGGTGTTTGATCAGCCTTGCTTTTAACGGATAATATTACAGCAATGCCATATGATCTCAACAATCTCATCGACAGGCTCTTTTTTACCGGAGAGTTCCCAGGATAGAAAGACGTTGAGCAGTGCTCCGCCATAAAAATATAATTCATAGACGGAATGTGGGTACACAGGAGCAATAAGCTTTTGCATATAATTGTTGATTGCGTTGATCATTAAGCCATGTAAATTGGCGTTTGCAAGAGTGATAAAAAACTCGGCATGTTTGTCAAAAAATAGAAGAGCGTGACGAATATGCGCTTTGTCATAGAAACTTTCGATGCCAAGAGTACGGGAGCATTCTTCAATATAACTCTCTATAATCTCATGAATATAGTTATTGAGAGCATCTGTTTTTGTGTCGAAATAGTGATAGAAAGTCATACGTGATACGCCTGTCTTTTTCACAATATCTGAAATTGTAATATCTTGAAAATCTTTTGTTTGCATTAATGCAATAACCGATTCACCGATGCACTGCCTCGTGAATCGGTTTCTTTTTGTAAAGTTTTTTTCGAATATATTTTTCATTTTCGGAATGTTGTGCCGCATAGTTTTCTCCTAAAGTTTACATTTTCGCTTTATTTGTAAATTGTACCACAGAACAGCATCTTGATCTTGAGGAAATTTGGCTGATTCATGCGCCGGGGCTTTCCGAAGAAGTGAAAAAACTGGCAGAAAAGGCAGCATATGACTGTGGAGTTAAAACGATCACATGGGTGAAGACTGGTGGTGTAATTACAACTCACGGAGGTCCGGGAGCATTTGGAGTGGCCGGTTTTCATAAATAATATGTAGTCTACACTGTTTTATTTTAGTGCAGTGGTACAGCAAAAAAATATTTTCCTTGCATTAATGTAATGCATAGTGTATTATGTAATGCAGTGGATTAATCAGAATGATTAATCAAGCATCGATTACGAAAAATGAATCGCAATTGGTGCTTTTTGCATATTATGGAAGGAATGATAAACATGGATAACAGACATTCTATGATGGAGTTGGGTGAGGAACTGGATATTAAGTTTGACAAGCTGGTAGAGAACTGCATGCGCTCAGGTGCGATTGATCAAAATCTGTATCTGGAATATGATGTAAAAAGAGGACTTCGTGATTCAAATGGTAAAGGTGTGCTTACCGGACTCACTGAAGTGTCAGATGTTTTGGCTACCAAACAGGTAAGGGGTAGATCTTTTCCGATTGACGGTGAGTTGTATTATCAGGGAATTAATGTTGAGGACATTATCCAGGGAAAAGGCAGGAAAAGATTTCTATTTGAGGAGACAACTTATCTCTTGCTGTTCGGCAGGCTCCCAAAAGAAGATGAATTCCTTAATTTTATTAAGATACTCGGAAGTCTCAGAGAACTTTCAGGACAGTTTGTGCGAGATGTTATTATGAAGTCACCTCCGGCGAATATTATGAATGCGCTGCAGAAGTGTATCGTGCTTTTGTATTCTTATGATTCGGCACCGGATGATACGTCTATTCCAAATGTATTAAGACAATCTCTACAGTTAATTTCAAAGATGCCGATGATGAGCATTTATTCCTATTATGCTTATCAGATGTTTCATTTTGATGAGACATTGATGGTGCGGCCTCCAAAGCCAGAGCTTTCTACTGCGGAGAATCTCTTATATATGCTTAGAAAGGACGGAGAATACACAGAACTTGAAGCCAGAGTACTGGATGTGGCACTTGTTCTCCATGCAGATCATGGTGGTGGTAATAACAGTACGTTTACAAACCATGTTGTAACCAGTTCCGGGACAGATACATATTCAGCAGTGGCAGCGTCTATGTCTTCCCTGAAAGGGCCAAGGCATGGTGGTGCGAACCTTAAAGTTATGCAGATGTTTGAAGATCTTAAGGCGCATTGCCCTGACTATACTGACGAAAAAGCAATCACAGAATATCTGATTAAAGTATTAGATAAAGAAGCATTTGATCATGCCGGGCTGATTTATGGTATCGGTCACGCAGTATACACGATTTCCGATCCAAGAGAAGTGATATTAAAGAAATATGCAAAGGAACTTTCAATTGAAAAAGGCATGGAAAAAGAATTTGCGCTTTATAATCTGGTTGAGAAAATTGCTCCTAAACTCTTAATGGAAAGAAGGAGACTGTTTAAGCCAATCTGTGCAAATGTGGATTTTTACAGCGGATTTGTATATTCCATGCTTGGAATACCGACAGAGCTGTTTACACCAATCTTTGCGATTTCCAGAATCTCAGGATGGAGTGCACATAGATTGGAAGAACTGGTTAATCAGGGGAAAATTATTCGTCCGGCTTACAAATATGTTGGCCATCATGTGCCTTATTACGAGCTGGATCAGCGTGAATAATTATAATTATTATATAAAGACATGAGAGGGCAGAAGTGATTCTGCCCTTTAGCTATAGATGGAATCTATTTTATAATAACTATAGATTATATAAATAAATGGATGTGAATATAGAAATTAACAATTGGACATATCCTTCATTTCGTTTAATAATTAACTTAAGGTAAAATTAAGAAATGAAAGAGAGGATTTTTGATATGAATTTGTATGATTCAAAGAAAAAACTCGTATTAGCTGGAGTTGTATGCGGTGTTGTAGCAGCAGTGCTGGCATATTTTGGAAATCCTGCTAATATGGCATTCTGTATTGCCTGCTTCATCCGTGATATGGCAGGTTCTTTGGGAATGCATCAGGCAGAAGTGGTTCAGTATGCAAGACCGGAAATCATCGGTCTGGTATTAGGAGCATTTATTATTTCTGTTGCAACAAAGGAATACCGTTCAACAGCAGGTTCTTCACCAATGATCCGTTTCGTACTTGGAATGATCATTATGATAGGTTCTTTAGTATTCTTAGGATGCCCGCTTCGTATGGTAATCCGTATGTCTGCCGGTGATCTGAATGCATGGGTAGCTTTGATTGGATTTATTCTTGGTGTTGCTACCGGTACATTTGCATTGAAGCAGGGCTTTAGCCTTGGACGTTCACATGAGACAAACAAGACAAGCGGAACAGTTCTTCCGATTATCATGGTTGGTATTTTGATCCTTGCAGTTTGTACAACTTTGTTAAAAGCAAGTGAGGCTGGTCCTGGAAGCATGCATGCACCGATTATTCTGTCACTGATTGGTGGTCTGATCTTTGGAGCATTTGCTCAGAAGTCCAGAATGTGTTTTGCAGGCGGTATCCGTGACGTGATCTTAATGAAGAATTTTGATCTGTTAAGTGTTATCGGTGGATTGTTTGTAGTAATGCTTATATTTAATGTTGCAACAGGAAGATTTGTTCTTGGATTCAATACTCCTGGAGTGATTGCTCATTCTGAACATCTGTGGAATATTCTTGGAATGTATGCAGTAGGATTTGCAGCAGTACTGGCTGGTGGATGCCCACTTCGTCAGCTGATCTTGGCAGGTCAGGGATCTTCTGATTCTGCAGTGACAGTTATGGGATTGTTCTTTGGAGCAGCTCTTTGCCACAATTTAGGACTTGCTTCCAGCGGAACTGCATTAAATGCTGAAACACAGGAAGTTGTAGCAGGTGCAGCAACACCAAATGGAAAAGTTGCAGTTATTATTTGTATTATTGTATGTTTCATCATCGCATTTACAAATAAAAGAGAAAGTGCGAAATAGGAGGAATAGAACATGAAAGAAGTAGATGCAAGAGGACTTTCCTGTCCGGAGCCAATCATGCTTACAGCTGAGGCGTTGAAAAGTGCAGATGGTCCGATCAAAGTATTAGTCAGTGAACCGCACCAGAAGACAAATGTTGAAAAGCTCGCAAAGGATAGAGGAAAAAAAGCGACATCCAAAGAAGTGGGTTCAGAATTTGAGATTGTAATTGAATAAAATGAATGATCTAAAGCTGTCGGTTTGTTATCCGGCAGCTTTTATGTTATGATATCTCATAGTGCCAACGAATGATGGCACCAGTTAACGAAAAGAGGTATTATATGTTATGAGTGATTTTTTATATGGAATTGTAAGAGTGATTACCGTTTTTCATAATATGATTATGACATGGAATGATAACTGTGAGACGGTGCTTTCGGATAAAGAATTACATTTTATTGTAATTGGTCTTCTTGGGATGGGGATGCTGTTTATTATATATCCATTGTTTAAGATTTTAAGTGAGAATCATGTACTTGTGATTGCATGGATTTATGTATTTACTGTTATTATCGTTATTGTATTTGCAATTGAGATAGGACAGGGAATCACGGGAACGGGGACAATGGATTTTGATGATATTTTTGCCGGTGTATTAGGGTTTATGGTTATGTTTTTTGTTTTTGCAGTGATCAGGGCGCTCATACTGGGAGTTGCAAAAATCATCCGGCATCTGTTTGGTACGTCCGGAAGAAATTAAACATTGTAAGTCACAAAGGGATAAGATATAATTGTAAAAGAGTCTGTATAAAGACCTATGAACGAAAGAGATAAAACAGGAGAATGTTATGGATAACAAGGTTTTAGCAGTGGTAGCAGGAGAAAAGATTACAGAAGCGGATTTGAATGATTTTTTGAGAAATGTGCCAAAAGAGCAGCAGGCATACCTTTCAAACCCGCAGGTGAGAGAACAGTATCTGGAGCAGCTTATAGCTCTTCGTATGTTTTCTAAGCAGGGTGAAGAGGAAAAACTGGAGGAGACTGATGAGTTCAAAGAGATTTTGGAAAGCGCAAGAAAAGATATTCTGGCACAGATGATGATTGCAAAGCTGTTAAAAGGTATTGATGTTACAGATGAGGAAGCGAAAGACTATTATGAGGCAAATAAGCGTCAGTTTGAGAAGGGCGCAACAGTGAGAGCGAAGCATATTCTTGTGGAAGCAGAAGAAAAGTGTAACGAGATTCTTACAGCTATCAATAATGGTGAGAAAGCATTTGAGGATGCTGCAAAAGAGTACTCTACATGCCCATCAGGACAAAAAGGCGGAGACCTTGGAGAATTCGGAAAAGGACAGATGGTTCCGGAATTCGAGAAGGCTGCTTTTTCTGCGGAGATCGGTCAGATAGTAGGACCGGTACAGACAAGCTTTGGATATCACCTGATTAAAGTAGAGAAAAAGAATGAGGCAAGTGAAACTCCGTTTGAGGAAGTAAGAGATTCTATTAAAGGCAGAATGCTTCAGCAGAAACAGAATGATGCTTATACTGCAAAGGTAAAAGAGTTAAAAGAAAAATATATGTAGGAAATATTATGATGATATTTTTGATCGCATTTATGAATATTCTGGGATTCGCTCTGATGGGGATTGATAAGCGAAGAGCGGTTCATCACGAATGGCGAATCCCGGAAAAAACATTTTTTCTTGTGAGCATATTGGCAGGAAGTGTCGGAACACTGGCAGGGATGTATGTGTTTCGGCACAAGACCAGGCACTTGAGTTTTGTCATTGGAATTCCGTTGATACTCTGTCTTCAGATATTCATTTCGATGGCAACGATATTATCATAGACAACAGAAAGGGGTATTTTCGTTGGAAAATACGTTTGACAATAAACTCCAAAAACATATATGCGTAGGGATTCTGGCTCATGTGGATGCGGGAAAGACGACTTTGTCGGAAAGTATCCTGTATCTCACAGGAAATATAAGAAAATTAGGAAGAGTGGATCACGGGGATGCGTTTCTTGACAATTACGAATTGGAACGAAGTCGTGGAATTACCATTTTTTCAAAACAGGCGGTTTTTGACCTGGGGGAAATGTCTGTGACGCTTCTTGATACGCCGGGACATGTGGACTTTTCCGCAGAGATGGAGAGGACTCTCCAGGTACTTGACTATGCAGTGTTGGTCATTAATGGTGCGGACGGTGTGCAGGGGCATACACGCACCTTGTGGAAGCTACTTCGGATGTACCGGATACCAGTGTTCCTTTTTGTTAACAAGATGGATCAGGCAGGAACAGACCAGAAAAAAATTATGGATGAGCTACATCGCAGTCTTGATGAGGGCTGCGTTGTTTTTCATGCCCCTGAATTTGACAGAGCTTCTTATTTCGAGAATGCGGCCATGTGTGACGAGGATGCTCTGGAGGAATATTTAAATGACGGAGAAATCAAAGACGAAACCATTGCATCTATGATTAAGGAAAGAAAGCTTTATCCGTGTTACTTTGGATCGGCGCTTAAAGTGCATGGAGTGGAGGAACTTTTAAACGGTATGGAAAAATATATGAGATTACCGGAAAAAAGGGAAAAGTCCCAGGATGCTTTTGGTGCCAGGGTGTATAAGATTTCCAGAGATGCGCAGGGGAACCGTCTGACACATTTAAAGGTTACGTCAGGAAAGCTTGTAGTAAAAGATAGCCTTACAGAAGAAGAGAAGATAAATCAGATCCGTGTCTATTCCGGAGAAAAATATGAGATGGTAAAGGAAGCTGCGCCGGGGATGATCTGTGCGGTTACAGGGCTTTCGCATACATATGCAGGAGAAGGACTGGGGATAGAAAAAGAATCGGAGAGACCAGTGTTAGAGCCGGTGTTGAATTATCAGATTCAACTGCCGGAAGGGTGCGATATCCACAAGATGTTAGGAAACTTGCGCCAGCTGGAGGAAGAAGATCCGTTGCTTCATATTGTATGGAATGAGGAATTGGGAGAAATCTATGCACAGCTCATGGGGGAAGTGCAGATTGAGATATTACAGAGCCTTATCAAAGAAAGATTCGGCGTTTCTGTCACTTTTGGCACAGGGAATATCGTATATAAGGAAACCATACGTACAACAGTAGAAGGGGTTGGACATTATGAGCCGCTGAGGCATTATGCAGAGGTTCATCTGATTATGGAACCTGGGGAGACGGGAAGAGGACTGGTATTTGATTCCTGCTGCAGTGAGGATGTACTGGATCGGAACTGGCAGAGACTGATCATTACCCATTTGGAGGAGAAGGTACACCGGGGAGTGCTTGTGGGTGCGGCCATCACAGATATGAAGATTACGCTGGCGGCAGGAAGAACTCATTTGAAACATACAGAGGGCGGCGATTTTCGTCAATCTACTTATCGTGCACTACGTCAGGGGCTCATGCAGGCTGAAAGCATTCTTTTGGAACCATACTACAATTTTTGCCTTGAAGTCCCATCAGAGATGATAGGAAGAGCTATGACGGATATTCAGAGAATGAGTGGAGAAAGTGATCCGCCACAGACGGAGGGCGAGATGACGCTTCTTTCGGGAAAAGTTCCGGTATCAGAGATCCGGGATTATCAGAGAGAAGTAGCCGGTTATACAAGAGGAATGGGAAGACTGTCGCTGGAGTTTAAAGGATATGAACCTTGTCATAATGCGGAAGAAGTGATCGAGGCAAGCGGATATGATCCAGATCGTGATACAGAGAATCCTTCCGGTTCTGTTTTTTGTTCTCATGGGGCTGGATTTTATGTGCCGTGGGATGAAGTGTATGATCATATGCATATTGAAAGCCAACTGGCAAAGATAAATGGAGCTGTAAGTACAGAGGACTCGTTCATAGAATCAAAGAATAAAAAACGTCTTTCCGGTGGAAAGGAGGCAGCGCAGATGCCGGCCTGGAACGCCAGGGAAGAAAAAGAGTTGGAAGAGATTTTTATCCGAACTTATGGAAAATATGAGACAAAAACAAGAAGGGATGCAAGAACTGTTTATGCGTCACCGGAGAAAAAATATAAGAAAAAAGAAGAGAAGCTGACAGAATATCTTCTGGTGGATGGATATAATGTAATCTTTGCCTGGGATGATCTAAAAGAACTTGCAAAAGAGAACATCGAGTCGGCAAGGGGAAAACTTCTGGATATTCTCTGCAATTATCAGGGATTTAAGAAATGCGTGGTCATTGCTGTGTTTGATGCGTACAAGGTAGAAGGATATGCATTGGAGATACAGAAATATCATAACATTCATGTTGTGTACACGAAAGAAGCAGAGACTGCCGATCAATATATAGAAAAGGTCGTTCACGAGATTGGAAGAAAGTATCATGTGACAGTTGTCACATCTGACGGTGTAGAACAGGTAGTGACATTGGGACAGGGTGGTACGCTGATTTCTGCAAGAGAATTTAAAGAAGAAGTAGAGATTGTGCGTCGCCAGATACAGGAAGAGTATGAGAATAGAAAAGAGCGGGGAAAAAGTTATCTTTTCGATTCTATGGACGAAGAGCTGGCCAAAGAAATGGAAGAGGTCAGACTCGGGAGAAAAAAGATATGAAAAAAATTATTTATTTACTTCCGGTCTTATCCGGAATTTTATGGGGTTCTGTGGGAATCTTCGTGAGAATCCTCACAGAGCTTGGAATGGATAGTTTTACAGTGACATCTTCAAGGCTTGCAATAGCAGCAGTTGTGATGGCAAGTACAATTTTGATTTATGATAAACGCTTGTTTAGGATACGCATAAAAGATCTGTGGATTTTTTTTGTTGGCGGGTTGTTGGGAATGCTTGGAGTAGTGCTTGCCTACAATGAGGCAATCAAACAGGTGACGCTATCACTGGCAGCGGTTCTTCTTAGTATGTCCCCGATTTTTGTGCTGTTTTTTGCAGCAATTTTATTTCACGAAAAAATTACTTTGAAAAAGACAGGATGCATGGTGCTTGCGCTTTGTGGGTGTGTATTGGTAAGCGGAGTGCTGGAAAGCACTTCCGGTATGAATTGGTCGCCTGCCGGTATTGCTTTTGGCATTCTGGCGGCATTTTGCTATGCACTTTACAGTCTGGTTGGAAAAGTAGCAATGAAACGAGGGTATCATGCCTTTACTATGACATTTTATTGCATGGCCATTATCGCACTGTGTATGATTCCGGCGACAGATTGGGGCTGTATTAGACGAATTACTGTGCAAGGTGGCATAAAGATGGTGTTGTTTATGCTGGTGCATGCTTTGTTTGCATCAGTGTTCCCGTATGTGTTTTATACATTATCGCTGAATTATATCGAAGCGGGAAAAGTTTCTATATTGGCAGCAGGAGAGCCGGTGGCCGCTATGATCTTCGGTTTTATGTTTTTTGCTGAGAAGCCAACTGTACTTTCCATTCTGGGGCTTGTACTCACGACATCAGCACTGGTGCTTCTAAGCATGCCGGAAAAGAAAAAGGAGAGTAAACGAGAGCGAGAGTAAACGTGAACGAGAGTAAAGGAGAAGAAAGATGAGAATTAGAAAAGCAACAATGGACGATTTGAAGATCATTACAGCAGTTGAAGAAGAGTGTTTTCCGCCTGCGGAAGCAGCAAAAGAGAAAGATTTCATAGAGCGTCTGACTTATTATCCGGATCATTTCTGGCTGCTATTTGATGATGATAGAGAGAATAAGTTAGTAGGTTTTATCAATGGGATGGTAACAGATGAAAAAGATCTCACAGATGAAATGTACGAAAAAGCAAACATGCACGATGAAAATGGACAGTGGCAGATGATCTTCGGAGTCAATACTATTCCGGAGTATCGAAATCAGGGCTGCGCCGCGAGAATCATGGAGCAGGTCATTGCGGATGCGAGGCAGCAGAAACGAAAAGGACTGGTGCTGACCTGCAAAGAAAAGTTACTTCATTATTACGCAAAGTTTGGATTTGGAAATGAAGGGATCTCACAGTCAGTCCATGGGAATGTAGTGTGGTATCAGATGAGGCTGGTGCTTTAGTCGAAAAGTGAAAATCGAAAAAAGATTTTAAAAAGTTGTTGACAAGAGCAGTCGTGTGTGATATCTTATGGAAGTTCGCTCGAGAGAGCACAGAACACAGAAAAAAATAAATGAAAAAAGTTGTTGACAGGCGACAAAAGATGTGATAATCTGATATAGCTGTCGCGGAAACGACAACAAAGTTCCTTGATAATTAAATAATAGACAACATCCCTGAAAATTCTAAACGAGAATATTCAGAGAACAGCTTCGAACTGCACGAATGAGCGAAGATGTGAAAACTCGTTTTTCGACATCGGAGCAAATGAGTATTGGCGAAGCCAAGATGAACGAGAAACTTTGTTTCGAGTGAATCGAGCAGTTTGAGCACCTAAAAACAGTAAAAGGGATAAGAAAGCTAGTAGTTTTCTTGAACTGGAACGA
>JBJEMB010000159.1:0-2226 GCA_051879455.1 Lachnospiraceae bacterium | reverse complement strand
AAATTTCTTTTATCAGAAACAAGGGTTATTTTTATTATCATCTATACATTTTCTCTTTCTAAAGGCATGCTCATACATCTCGGGCCGCCTCTTCCTCGAGATAATTCAGAACTTGCCATTTCTAAAACTTTAATTCCATTCTCACGTAAAATCTGATTTGTCACATAATTCCGATCATAAACCAATACTTTACCCGGTTCAATACATAACGTATTAGATCCATCATTCCACTGTTCACGTTCGGATGCTATTGTATCTTTTCCGCCACACTGGATCATCGTAACTTTATCAAGTCCCAGATGTGATGCAAGTACATTCTGTAAAGAAGAATTTGTCTCATTCACTTTCAGTGAACCTTCTTTATCACCTTTTGTAATTTCAAATATGCGAAGCGTACCAAGAATGCCCGGATGAATCGTGAATTTATCATAATCCACTTGCGTACATACTGTATCCAGATGCATAAACGCACGGATCGCCGGGATGTCAAGCGCCAGAATTGTCTCTATTTCACGTGATTCATCCGCAAAAATATTCTGCGCCAAAAGTTCAATTGCCTCTGGTGTAGTTCTTTGTGAAATACCAATAGCCAAGACTTTATTGCTCAGATTGAGGATATCCCCACCTTCAATAGAATATGGCAGCTCTCTTTTATAATAAAACTGAATCTTACCGGCAAAATCCGGATGATTTTCTAACACATATTTTCCAAAAAGAGTTTCTCTTCTCCTCGTTCTCGAATACATACAGTTCAGACTGACCCCATTTCCAATACATGCAAATGGATCCCTTGTAAAATACAGGTTCGGAATCGGATCCAGCAGAAACTGACTGTCAGTTTTCACCAGCTCCACCAAAGGATGGTTAGTCTTTATTTTTAACTCATTTGCTCTGACTCCAGACATTAATTTTAAAACAAGTTCTTTCTCATCTTCGATTTCCATAAGGTATGATATCAAAGATTCTCTCGTCCTTTCATCTGCCACTTTCCCTTCTGCGACAAATTGTCTTACGAACTGTTGTTTTAACTCTTTATTTTCTTTCAGCACCTCTGCTGTCAGATCTTCCAGGTAAACCACTTCAACACCCTGATCTCTCATGATATTAGCAAACATATCATGTTCATTTTGCGCCGTCTTCAAATATGGAATATCGTCAAAAAGAAGTCTCTCCAAATCGCCTGGGACCAAATGCTCCAGTTCTTTTCCCGGTCTATGGAGCATAACTTTTTTCAGCTTTCCGATCTCGCTTTTTACCTTAATAGCCATATCGTTCCTCCTTGCCATGAAAGTGAATCCCTTTCATGCCTTTCTTCTATAATTATAAAATCCTTCTGCTTTTTTTGTCGGACAAGATTTTAAGAATTACAGGTATTTTAAATGGTCTTTCTAAATTCATTCTATCTCTTTCATCGTCTAAAATCCACATTTTTTTCTATTGCTCTTATTTGTGAAAGAAAGTTAAAATACAACAAAAAAGTCCAAAAAAGTCTTGACAAAACTAATCCTTTATTTGTCTTCCAGTTACATCCATATGATAATCTTCTCTATAAATCAATTCCGAGATTGGCACAATCTCATAACCCTTTTCCTGAAGTCCGGTAATAACTTTTTCCAATGCATCTGCTGTGTATTTTGCCCCATTATGGCAAAGTATTATGGAACCATTGCCAAGATTTTTATGATTAACCACTGTATCAATAATGCTGTCTACACCATAGTCTTTCCAATCCAGACTGTCAACATCCCACTGGATTGTATAATATCCATTTTTCTTCGCATTCAGTACAACCTGATTGTCATAATCTCCATACGGCGGACGAAACAACTCCATTTCAACCCCTGTCAATTCTTTCACTTTACTATGTACAGAGATAATTTCCTGTGTTTTTTCCTCATCAGAGAGTTGAGACATGTTCTTATGATTTTCACTGTGATTTCCAAGATCATGCCCTGCCTTACATATAGCCTTCACATCATCCGGATAACTTTCCACCCATCCACCGGTCATAAAAAACGTAACATGGATCTTATGCTTTTTCAAAATGGCAAGAATCTCTTTTGTATCCTCATTACCCCATGCAGCATCGAAAGAAAGCGCAACTTTTTTTTCATTTGTCTCTACACAGTAGATGGGAAGTTCCCGCCCATTCACATTACTTGATACAGACACAAATCCAGATACATATTTGAATGAACCGGCTAACAAAATCACGAGTGAAAATAC
>JBJEMB010000158.1:0-2230 GCA_051879455.1 Lachnospiraceae bacterium | reverse complement strand
TATTTGATCTTCCCTGTGTGTTTGATACCTTAGACGACTGCCGGGAAACCATTGACAATCCGGAATTTTACGGATTGGTGAGTGATGTTTATACCAAAGGCGGATATCATCTCCTTGGAATGGCTGACCAGGGGTTTCGTGTGATGAGTACAAACAAACCAGTCTCTGATTTTTCTGATTTTAAAGGTCAGAAAATCCGAACGATGGAGAACAGTTACCACCTGTCATTCTGGAAAAGCATAAACGCCAATCCCACACCAATGAGCTTTAGCGAAGTCTATATCGGACTTCAGCAGCACACCATTGATGCACAGGAAAACCCGTACGAAGTCATTGTTTCCAACAAGCTTTACGAACAGCAGGATTATGTGGTGGAGACGAATCATCTTCCCCATCTCATCTCTCTCATCGTAAATGACGAATTTTTCCAGAAGCTTTCTAAAGACGAGCAGGAAATCATGACAGAGGCTGCTAAAACAGCAACCGAATACGCCCGTGAGCAATCGGATGAGCGAATTGCCGATCGTGTGGCTACCATTGAAGAGAGTGGAACGAAGATTATTACACTTTCAGATGAAGCAAGAAATGAAATCCGGGAAAATTCTAAAGGAGTATATAACTCTATTAAAGAGAACATTTCCAAAGATATCTACAATGCATACATGAGGACGGAATAAACTATTCCGTCCTTTTCCACTGTACCATATTCAGAACGTTATGAGAGACAAAGAAACTCTGTTTTCATCCAATACAGACACCTTATGATTTTACTGTAATTTCATTCCACATGGTAAATCCCAAAATCAGAATACCGCCTGCCACCTGCCAGAGCGACATTTTCTCACCCAAAACAGTTACAGAAATCAAAACTGCGACCAGTGGGTCAATATAGCTTAAAATTGCAGCTTTCTGTCCAGGTAATTCCTTCAATGAGGAGAAATACATACAGTATGTTAACCCTGTATGAAATAATCCTACAATCAGAAGATTAATCCATCCTATGTTATCTAAACCACCTAGTGTTACTCCACTGGTTAATACAACATAGGGAAGCAATATGACGATAGCGGCAAGAAACTGCAAAAAGGTTCGATGAATCCCTTCTACATTTTTAATAAATTTGTTTATAAGAACCACCGCAGCATAGAATACCGCAGCTCCCAATCCCAACAAAATCCCCCTAATATTTCCCTCACCAACAGCTATATCTCCGATACCGGTAATCATCACAATTCCCAGTGTAGACATGACAAAGCAGACAATCTGCTTTCCGGTTAGTTTTTCGCGGAATAAGGCAGGGCATACGCAAGTTACAATGACCGGTGCAAAGTAGTAGCTCAAGGTAGCCAAGGATACTGTAGTATATTTATAAGCTTCAAACAAAAGTATCCAGTTGATTCCCATAGCTACACCTGATACAAGCAGTAACAATATCTCTTTTTTTATGTTCGCAAATGATATCTTCTGTTTTGTCGCTATTAGAAAAACAGAGATCAACATAGCAGCCAGTACAGCTCGATATAATGCCAGCTCCCCGGAAGATACGGATATATTCCGCACAAACGGCCCTAACGTACCAAAAATAGTCATAGATGCAATCATCATCCATCGTGCCTTTTTTTCTCGATTCATATACATCCCCCACAATCTGACATTTTTCCATAAAAATTGACAGCGTCATTATATGTAAATTTATAAATGCTGTCAACTATATTCCAGGGTATACTGCATGAACCTAATCTATTCTGGGAAAGATAAAACATATTCTTTCCCAGGAGGTCGAGATGAAAAACTACTTCTACGGATGGTATCTGAAATGCCAATCTGATTCACAGACTCTGGCAGTAATACCTGCCATCCATCAAACAGGCAGAAAACGAACCTGTTCTATTCAGATCATTACAGATGACAATGTCTGGATCGTTCCTTTTTCTTCGGATTCCTTTCACCGAAAAAGAATGGCTATTTCGATTGGTAAGAATCATTTCGATAAAAATGGTATCTATCTATCCATATGCACACCAGAAATATGTATAAAAGGAAAATTGTATTTTGGTCCTCTTACCCCTTTAAAATATGATATCATGGGTCCATTTGCACTGGTGCCATTTATGGAATGCCGCCACAGTGTTTGGAGTATGCAACATTCAGTCTGCGGAACCCTAAAAATAAATGGAGAAACATATTCTTTTAATAACGGCAAGGGATACTGGGAAGGTGACCGTGGAAG
>JBJEMB010000157.1:0-2249 GCA_051879455.1 Lachnospiraceae bacterium | reverse complement strand
TTTGCTTCAGTGCATTTCCGGTGAGGGTACCAGATAGAAGCAGTGCTTCATAACTTCCCTGGAACAAGATCTCACCACCGTTCTTTCCAGCCAAAGGACCAACATCAATGACTTCATCGGCAATGGAAATCACATCCTTGTCGTGCTCTACTACCAGAACGGTATTTCCCTTGTCCCGCAGGTTTTTAAGAAGCCTTGTCATACGATACACATCCCTTGGGTGCATACCGGTGCTGGGTTCGTCAAAGATGTAAATCATGCCAGTGAGACTGCTTCCCATGTAGCGTACCAGCTTGAGCCGCTGTGCTTCACCACCGGAAAGGGTAGACGACTCCCTGTCCATCGACAGGTAGGGTAGGCCAATGTCGATCATCCGGTTCAGGGACGCTGTCAGGGTATCCACAATGGTTTTGGCTCTTGGGTCGTCGATGGTTTGCAGCACTTTGACGAGTTTGGAAAACTCCATAGCGCACATTTCGTCGATACTGTATCCAGCCACCTTACAGGAAAGAGACCTGGCATTAAGCCGCCTTCCTCTGCAATCCGGACAGGTTTTTTCCTCCATAAATTTATTGAGCTTACGCAAAGTATAGTCATTCTGCTCTTCCGGGCCTTTCATCAGACACAGACGCTGAAACTGTGTTTTGATTCCTTCCACCCTCTTATGTTCCCGAGGTCCCCCCGGTTCCCTGCTGCCAAACAACAGGAGATTCCGCTCTTCCGCCGTATAATCACGGTACTTTTTATCTAAGTCAAACAAACCCGATCCTGTGTACTGTTTCCAGTAGTAGTTTCCCACACCGAAGGCAGGGAGCTCCAGCATACTTTCGTTCCATGATTTATCCGGGTCTATGGCCCGTTCAATGTCCAAGTCCATAATTTTTCCGATTCCAGAGCAAGTCCTGCACATACCGTTGGGATCATTGAAAGAGAAATAGGATGCTGTTCCCACGTAAGGCTCTCCAATTCTGGAATATAGCAGCCGCAGAGCGGCATACATATCGCTGATAGTTCCCACGGTAGAGCGAGCGTTACCACCCGGACGTGACTGGTCCACAATGACAGAAGCAGAAAGATTGTCTATTTGTTCCACTTTTGGCTTTTCGTATTTGGGTAGCCTTCCCCGTATGAACGCCGTGTAGGTCTCGTTCATCTGCCGTTGGCTTTCGGCAGCTATAGTATCAAAGACAATGCTGGACTTTCCGGAGCCGGAAACCCCGGTAAAAACCACAATTTTGCCCTTTGGAATATCCAAAGAGATATTTTTCAAATTATTCTGCCTAAGTCCCCGGATTACAATTTTATCCATATCGAATCGCCTCTCTTTCTAACATATTTTAGAGCGAACCGGAAGTAACTCTATATATCCTCGCGTGCCGATGGGCTCAAGTTGAATCTTTGGGTTTCTGCTATCCCACTGATATCCAATAATAGATGGGTCATACTTTTTCTCAGACTCCCAAATTTCCGTAATTGCCTGCTCGTAATCTTCCTCCTTAAAGGGTTCTCCCTGGAACATAAGATACTGTGCAGCCGGAAGTTCAATCATATCGAAGCCATCGGGAATTTCTCCGTTATAGTCCTCGGATACCTCAACACCTTGTACATACTCACTTGTTCCCGGTTTGATATACTCCTTTGGGAGCCAGAGACAAACAGGTTCACCACAAAGAGATTTCATGCTGACCAGCACTCCCCAAATATCGCATCCAACTTCCTCACAATACTTCCAATACTCCGTTGCTGTTTTTCCTCGTTTGATGATAACCTTTCTTTTGGGCTTGTCGATTACTTGAATAAATACATTTTTTGCACTCATGGTCGTTTTCTTCCTTTCCATAAACCTAAACTTAACACCATAGGGAGTAAACAAATGCAGGGGAATCGGATTGGCCAAATACTCACTTGGATTGCAGCCAAACTCTTTACGAAATGCTCTCTGATATCCGTCCACACTTCCAAAGCCAAAATCAAGAGCTACATCCAAAACTTTTACGTCTTCATCCCGTAATTTCAAGGCAGATTGCTTTAATCTTAGCTTTCTGATGTAATCAGCCGGCGTTACACCTGTATATTCTAAAAACAACCTCCTTGCATGCCATGGAGAAAACAACGATACTTTTGCGACATCTGCAAAGGAAATATCCTCTCGCAAATGTTCTTCGATATACTCTTGCATACGTTGTACTGCTTCGATTTGATCCTGCACGTTCTCACCTCCAAACGTAATTATCTTACAGCTATGTAGT
>JBJEMB010000156.1:0-2249 GCA_051879455.1 Lachnospiraceae bacterium | reverse complement strand
TTTATAAAATCTCTTTTTAAAATAGAAATCTGCTCCATATAATGCAGCCACCGGGTTGTGCCCGGTTACTCTGTCCTTTGTTACTGCAGTAGTAACAAGGGCATCCGAATATTTATAAAATAAACTGTCATGACCGACACAAAGACCAACAACTATATTAAGATCCGTTTTCTCTTTGTTTAAAATCTTCGCCTGTAAAATCGGATTACACATATTTTCACCAACTGCGTTACATCTTTCCGGAATTCCCACAGATGTCTTCTTCTGGGTTCCTGCTTTACAACCGACACCATAAACCTCAAATCCATTGTGTCGTAAGATAGATGCCAGTTTTCTGCTTTCCTGAATCAGCCCCACACAAGTAGCAATTCCAAGCTTTTTAAATCCCATTTTTCTCGCATATTCCATAATCTCTTCGATACGGGTATACTGGCAATAATGATCACATTCAACCTCAGCTGCCGCAATCATAGAGCAACGATTTCCGTCTTCCTCATAACATTTCATAGCGTCCTCCAAGACTTCTTCATCCATATGTGTCGTCAGACAAAAGTCCGGATATTGCTTATCCATCTTATCACAATTTGTTATCGCACAATCAATACATGACATCATTTTCTTTTCCATAAAAGCTACCTTTCCCTCTCTATAATTCTATAATTCTATTATGTTTATTTAAACTCAACTATAACTTCTCTTCCATCAACTACATTCTCATATAGCCCGCGAATTACCTTTTCTGCGTTTTCATCTGCTGCCGCTAAAAATCCGTATTCCTGGGAATTGGCTTTCTGTCTTGCATGATCTTCCGCCTCTCCGATAATCTCCAGCAAATCCTCCGGTGCCACATTCAGAAGTGCGAAATTCGTATCATAGAGCTTGATGTCGTCAGATTTTATTTTAATCGAATCTTCATCCACCGTACAGTGCGGTATAGTAATCTTAACTGTGTCTTTTGTTTCATCAATCTCTGCTGCTCCCACGTCAAAACTTGCTGTCATTACTGTATGATATTGTACCAGATATTTATTTTTTGTAAGAATCGGAATACTTCCTTTTGTACTTTCAAATACATCTGTCACGACCATTTTCTGAGTTGTCAGATCAGCTGCATTTTCCAATACCGTTTCCAAAGGAATCGAATCATCTTCGGACCTATTAAAATTTATTACAAAAAGGACACCTAAAACTACTGCTGCAAATATTGCAATTCCACATATTATTTTTTTCATGACCTTTTCCCCACTTTCTGATAACTCTTCTTAATTTCTCTATTTTCACAAATTTTGATTTTATGCAATTCTCTTATACAATATGCTAACAGGCTTGTATAGAATTGCAATGGCAATAATCATAAATAAAGCGTTGATAACAGTTGCCGGAATAGACGCCAGTGATCCGGCAAATGCTGCTGATACACCGCTGCCCAAAATTACCATCTTAACTGTACCTGCCACCAGTTCGATGACTACATTAGAAATTCCATAAATTACAGAACAAATCACTGCTGCCTGATATTCTTTTGCTTTATTGCCCTCTGCTTTTCTCTTCATCCAGATAAAAATCGCACCCACAATCAATGCTTTTACTACTGTTTCTATAAAAACCTGCGGAATATCCTGTATATATCCGTTTAATAGATCAAAAATTACCAGCCCCAATGCACCAGACACTGCGCCTCTTTTACCTCCTTGCAAAAGGACGCCCATAACAACAAAAATATGACCAAAGTGCACGAATGGTGTGCCAATTACTGCAGGCATCGGAATTCTGAATACCTGAATCCCCAAATAAGTGATTGCGGCAAAAAAAGCTGTAATCACCAATGCCTTCACCTTTAAATCCTGTCCTGTTCCTGTACGCTCTTTTTTCAAATTACTATTTTCCATATCTGTATTCCGCCTTTCAAAATGTTACATAATATTCTATATTTACCGGATACAATATTAACATCCGAATGGTAGTGAAGAAAGCTTCAGTTATGCACATTTTGTCCATGCCAGTTTAAGACAACATCTCAGGAAAGAAAGACTTCCTTCTCTGGAAACACAGGAGGCAGATGTTACTCTACCTCTTTTCTCATTACGCTCTTGAACTGATCAATCCTACAATTCCTATCACGATCAATATCGGAAATGCTAAAGAAATCAGTCCGCCTGCTACCATTATGATTAATATTACCGGCAGGAACACTACTGTCAGTAAAAATTTTGAAATTCCCCAGGCGGCTCTTACTCCTAAAATGAATA
>JBJEMB010000155.1:0-2253 GCA_051879455.1 Lachnospiraceae bacterium | reverse complement strand
AAAATGACCAATCTCAGTCGGATAGAAATAACCAATGCATCAGCTTTTCCTTTCTTTAGTGTTGTGCTTTAGGTTGTGCTGATGGTGCACCGGCTGATAATGCTATCGTTTCGCAGTTTTTTCCACGGTAACTGTTTCCTTTGATCATGAATACTGTGGCATCATCAAATATACGGTCAAGGGCGCATAACAGGGAGGAATCTTCGTTGAAGAATTCTCCCCATTTATCCGGCCCTTTATTGCTTGTAAATATCATAGTATTTGGCCCTTCCTTATTGTATCTTCGGTCAATGACATCAAAAAACATTCGGGTGTTTTCTTTATCAAAAATACATCTGCCTATCTCATCGATGATCAGACAAGAGGGTTTTACCAAGCCGTTTATGGTACTGCTTTCCCGACCATACTTCCGGGCATCGGTCAAGCGTTGGTTTAATTCGGTTGCTTTTAAGAAATACGCTTTCAGACCACTCTGGCAACATTTACGCCCATATGCCATTGCAAGATGTGTTTTTCCAACTCCCTGAGGGCCAATGAACGCAAGGTTTTTATGTGCGTAGAGAGCTGAAAGGGATGGCAGGTTACGCAGAGCATCTGTTTGTTTTCCATGAAGCTGCCCGAAATCAAAACTTTCAAAAGTTTTTGGCTCTTTTAATGGAAGGCGGCTCAAGCGGAGCAATGTTGAAACAATGTTTTCTTTCTTCTTTTGCTGCAGATAAGTAAACATTTCGGCAACTATCCGTATATTTTCTTCACTATATTCATGGTCGACTGCGAGCTGCGCCATTTCCTGTGCATTCAGGTCAAGATTTAAATAATCAGCGGCATCCTGGATCTGTTCAAAAAACGGTTTATTCATCCCACAGCCCCTCCTCAAAATTAAATTTACTGAAACCGGAATCATACGGAGGCGGATTAAGCTGTTGGATATGTATCTTTACCGGTGCAGTAGGCCTTTCTTCCGGTTGTTCTGTAACATACTGGTCTTTGCAGAAGCTGTCCCGGCGACTCCATGTAACATCATGTGATGTGAGTACTTTTGTCATTTTTGAGTCATATATGTAAAGTATGTAGCCATCTCTTTTTACACGGCAGGTTTTTTCTGTGTACCAGTAAGGAACTCCAAAACGGCGTCCTTCATAGTGAACAAAACCATCAAAGGAAATCTTACGTTCCGGACACAGATAATACGATAATTCCATCGACTCCTCAAGTACAGAGGCGTTTTTCATACAAAACATTGTATGTTTATCATTCGGAATGCAGTCTACTGCGCGGTGATAAATACTGTTCTGAGTATTGCACCAACGGATTGCTTCATAATTCAGATCCGTGATTTCGGTGAAGACACGTCCCGGCAGGAAATTATCTTTTACGAACCGTACCAAACGTTCTACCGAGCCCTTTGTAAATGGGTGCCTTGGTTTGCAAAGTTTTGTTTCAAAGCCAAGATTACCCATGAACAGTTCATAATCTTTCTGCCAGATCGGATGTCCCTGTTCATCACGTCGGATTACAACGCTTTTCATGTTATCTGTCAGGACATACTCAGGGATTCCCATATATAAAAATGCATGAATCATTCCAATAAACAGGTTCTCCTGTTTGGCATTTGGAAAAAATTCGATATACCTCTGTCCACAACAGTGGCAGATCATGGCAAAGCAGGCTACTTTATAAGTGTTACCGGAGGCATTTTCCACTTCTACGAATCCCCAGTCCATCTGGTATGATTCTCCCGGTGCTGTATGGTAACGCTGACCACGACTGCCTTGAGAGGCTACAAGCTGCCTTTTAGGTGGGACAAGTTCCTTATGCTTGGAAATATACTCTTTAACGATGGTTAAACCACCCTGAAAACCATTCTCTTTTAATCTATCATAGCAGACGGCAGAGTTGGTAATTCCTTTTCGGAGTAATTCATCAATAATACCTGAGAATCCTGTCAGAAGAGTGTGTTTAGCTTTACGACCAGTGAGTGCATGTGGAAGATCAATAAAGCCAGATTTTTTAATTCTACGCAGTTTGGCCCGTGAAATACCTGTCCTACGCTCTAACTCTGCAAGGTTGACTTTATCAGGATTGAATTTTTCTCCCTTTTCCCTCTTCATTTCATTGAGGGCATGTGCTATTATTTCAGTTAAGTCATTGTGTTTTTCTCCCATTGTGATTTCTACTGATGCATTGGCATACATCATTTTAGAACACGAAAAGGAAAATACAATGGCTTTTTCTATCCGACTAAAAATGGTT
>JBJEMB010000154.1:0-2285 GCA_051879455.1 Lachnospiraceae bacterium | reverse complement strand
TCGGAAGAGGATCATATTGAGATGTTTCCGCTGGATTTTGAAGAGTTCCTTTGGGCTATGGGAGACGAAGCGACTTATCCGCTGATCCAACATTGCTTTGAAACAAAGAAACCCCTTGGTGCAACACTTCACCGGAAGATCATGAACGACTTTCGCCAGTACATCCTGGTTGGAGGTATGCCTCAGTCCGTTCTTGCTTACATGAATGGCAAAGACTTCGAGGCATCCGATGCTGCCAAACGCAGGATCCTGAAGCTGTATCGCGAAGATGTCGCAAAATTTGCGGAGGGTTATGAGGACAAAGTGTTTGCCGTGTTCGATGGCATCCCGGGGCAGCTTTCCAAAAAGGAAAAGAAATACAAGCTTTCTTCTCTCGGAAAGCAGGCTCGTTTTCGAACCTTTGAGGATTCTTTTGTATGGCTGAATGAAGCCATGGTGGTAAACACCTGCTTCAATGCAACAGACCCTCATGTTGGGCTTGCACTGAGTGCTGATCATGCCACACAGAAGTGCTATATGGCAGATACCGGACTGCTTGTGACTCACACTTTCCAGGATAAGAAATACACAGACAACGAACTTTATCGCGCGATCCTCTTTGATAAACTGAATATCAACGAAGGAATGCTGATGGAAAACATCGTTGCACAGATGCTTCGCCACAGTCGTTCACGCCTATATTTCTATTCCCGCTCTGATAGTCGGAATCGGGAAAACCACATGGAAATTGATTTTCTGATTACAGAGGGAAAGAAAATTGCCCCCGTAGAAGTGAAATCCGGCAACTACCGTTCCCATTCTTCTTTGGATAAATTCCGTAAACACTTTTCTTCTGCCATTGGAAACTCTTATATTCTTTATACCAAGGATGTTATGGTCAAAGACGGAATCATCCATCTGCCTCTGTATATGGCAGAACTGCTGTAATACCTTGCAAGCCTGCGGAACTCCTGCAGGCTTGCTTTTTATGTTTTACCAGCTTTTCACGGCGCCATGAATAATACGTAGTATTCGTGACATAGAAGGATTTTATCATCTATAACTGATGAAATTGGGTAAAATATATTTTTTATCAGTTATAACTGATAAAATTGGAATACAGGATTCCGTACGGATTTACAGGCTTTTTGCGATTTCTGTCAGCTGAGTCACCACATCCAGAAGCTTCGTGCGGCTGTCCACCTTATCATGATCTTTCCCCATGAGCAGATAGTCGGTGCTCACATGGAAGTAGCAGGCCATGACAATCCTCCAAAATCATTTTTACCACATTTCTTTTAATTTCCTGTCCGATAGATTGACTTTGCAATGCAAAATGCATATAATATAGGTGCAGTAGTAAAGAAAGGAGTTGACATTCATGGCTACCACTACTAATTTCAGTGTCCGTATGGACAGCGATATTAAGAAACAGTGCGAAGCGATTTATGGTGAATTAGGCATTAACCTTACCACCGCTATCAATGTGTTTCTTCGCCAGTCTCTCCGTGTCGGCGGTTTTCCTTTTGATGTTCGCCTGGAACAACCGAACAAGGAGACGATGGCGGCAATGCTGGAAGCGGAGCGCATTGCCCGTGATCCGTCCGTAAAACGCTACTCTGATGTTGAAGAAGCATTGAGGGCGTTAAAAGAATGAACAAGAATTTAGACATCGTTTGGACAAATCAATTCAAGAAAGATTACAAGCTGGCAATGAAGCGCAGCTTGAATATTGATCTTCTTGACGACATCATCCGTAAGCTGGCAAGCGGCAAACAGCTTCCAGAGAAAAACAAAGACCACGCTTTGACCGGGAACTGGGTTGGACATCGTGAGTGCCATATTCAGCCGGATTGGTTGTTGGTCTATCGGATTGAAGATGATTTACTAATACTGACATTATCCCGAACAGGAACGCACAGCGATCTGTTCGGAAAATAGGAAAGGGACACTCGGTTCTGTCGGGTGTCTTTTCCTTTTTCACTGGAAACAAAAAGACACTCGACATTTTCACAAAGAAAACGGCAAGTGCCTGTTAGAGTTCCATATTCTGTTTTTTCTGCTTCGGAGTTTTCTGCTCCTGTGTCTGCTTCTGCTGTTCCTGCTCGTACTTCAATCTCTCTGTGATAGAGTGATTTGATTCTGGCTTCTTCTGGGCTTCAGTCTGTTCCGACATGAGGACTTTGCCGCCCCAGTAGTGAATATCTTTCCGCTCGTTTCGGATGAGCCGCTTGAGTTCGCTTTATATCAGTTATAACTGATAAAATTGGAATAAAGGATCCCGCACGGATTTACAGGCTTTTTGC
>JBJEMB010000153.1:0-2299 GCA_051879455.1 Lachnospiraceae bacterium | reverse complement strand
GCCTGACGCTGCATGTTGGATCCCATCAGAGCACGGTTCGCATCGTCGTTCTCCAGGAACGGAATCAGTGCTGTAGCAACCGAGAACACCATCTTCGGAGAAACGTCCATGTAATCGAACATTTTCTTCTCATATTCCTGTGTCTCTTCACGGTAACGACCGGATACATTCTTATGAATGAAATGTCCTTCTGCATCCAAAGGCTCGTTCGCCTGTGCTACATGATAATTATCTTCCTCGTCAGCAGTCATATATACTACTTCATCTGTAACAACCGGATTCTCCGGATCATCGTGATTAATCTTACGGTAAGGAGCCTCAACAAATCCGTACTGATTAATTCTTGCATAACATGCAAGGGAGTTAATAAGACCGATGTTCGGACCTTCAGGAGTCTCAATCGGACACATTCTTCCATAATGGGAGTAGTGTACATCTCGAACCTCGAATCCGGCACGATCTCTGGAAAGACCACCTGGGCCAAGTGCGGAAAGACGTCTCTTATGTGTCAGCTCACCAAGCGGGTTGTTCTGATCCATAAACTGTGACAGCTGTGAAGAACCAAAGAACTCTTTCACTGCTGCAGTTACAGGTTTAATGTTGATCAGAGACTGTGGAGAAATACCTTCCAGATCCTGAGTTGTCATTCTCTCACGAACAACTCTCTCCAGTCTTGAAAGACCAATTCTATACTGATTCTGAAGAAGTTCTCCGACTGCACGGATACGTCTGTTTCCAAGGTGGTCGATATCATCATCATTACCAAGGCCGTATTCCAAATGCATATTATAGTTAATAGATGCAAAGATATCTTCTTTTGTCACATGTTTCGGGATCAAGTCATGGATATCTCTTCTGATCGCATCTTTCAATTCATCAATATCTCCTGCTGTCTCTTCCAGAAGCCCTGCAAGAACCGGATAATATACTAGCTCTGTAACACCTACTTCTGCCGGATCAATATCTACAACAGAAGAAAGCTCAACCATCATATTGGAAAGAACTTTAATATTTCTCTCCTCATCAGGTCTCTCAATCCATACATAAGGTACAGCAGCATTCTGAATCTGATCTGCAAGTTCTCTTGTCACCTTTGTACCAGCTTCTGCAATTACTTCACCGGTAAGAGCACTTACTACATCTTCTGCAAGAATCTGTCCTTTGATACGATTTTTGAGAAGAAGCTTCTTATTGAATTTGTAACGTCCAACCTTCGCAAGATCATAACGTCTCGGATCAAAGAACATGCTTGTGATAAGGTTCTCTGCACTGTCTACAGCAAGAGGTTCACCCGGACGGATCTTCTTATATAATTCCAGAAGACCTTCCTGATAATTAGTGGCCGCATCCTTCTCGAAACTTGCCAAAATCTTCGGTTCTTCACCAAATAATTCGACAATCTCCGGGTTTGTACCAACACCCAATGCTCTGATCAGCACAGTTATCGGTACCTTTCTTGTTCTATCTACACGTACATAAAAAACGTCATTGGAATCCGTCTCATACTCCAGCCATGCTCCACGGTTAGGGATCACAGTAGATGAGTACAGCTTCTTACCTAATTTATCATGAGAAATTGCATAATAAATACCAGGAGAACGTACCAGCTGACTTACGATAACACGTTCTGCACCATTGATCACAAAGGTACCCGTGCTTGTCATTAACGGTAAATCTCCCATAAAAATCTCATGTTCATTAATCTCATCGGTTTCTTTATTATGAAGTCTTACTCTGACCTTCAAAGGTGCAGCATAAGTTGCATCACGCTCTTTACACTCTTCAATCGTGTACTTCACGTCATCCTCACATAAAGTAAAATCTACAAATTCCAGGCTCAAATGACCACTGTAATCTGTGATTGGTGAAATATCATCAAATACTTCTTTTAAACCTTCGTCCAAAAACCACTGGTAGGAATCTTTCTGGACTTCGATCAAATTCGGCATCTGAAGAACTTCTTTTTGTCTGGAATAGCTCATGCGGGAACTTTTTCCACTTTTAATAGGTCGAATTCTGTTTTTCTCCATATTGACGTTTCACTCCTCGTTTATTTTTTTGTGGGCGTTGAATTGCCCGTAAATCATGCACTTTCATAAAATCCATTATTTGTCAAGTGATTTTTTTATGCAGATTCACGGCATAACTTTCCACAATAGTGCATTTTTAAATATACCACAGGGCTGTCAAGCTTGTCAACAACTTTTTTCAATTTGTATTTACCAGAAAATGAAACGAAAAAAGGGCGGATCCGCCCTCTTTGTAAGGTGCGAATCCGTCCTCTCATTATAATGTAAAT
>JBJEMB010000152.1:0-2301 GCA_051879455.1 Lachnospiraceae bacterium | reverse complement strand
ATACTTTTCATACCAGAACAAGTGTTCTGTTTATTTTTTACAATTCATCTCACTATCTAAGAGGTAGGAGAATTCTTGCTATGTTTTGTTAAAAAATTCACCTGCCGAAGTACCCCGGCAGGTGACAAAATCACGCTCTTATACTTTCATTATCTAAAAGCCAATATTATGCCTCTTCAATGTTGTACCTCTTCGTGTATTATTAATAATTCTCTTTTCTCACTTCAAAGAAGCTCTGTGGATGCTTACATACAGGACATACTTCCGGTGCTTTTGTACTTATCACAAGATGTCCGCAGTTACGGCATTCCCACATAACGATACCAGCTTTTTCAAATACCTGTTTCGCTTCTACGTTATGAAGAAGTTAGTGCTACTCTCCACAATGATGTTCACCGCAGCCATGCTCTCCACAAGTATGATTCTCTCCATGATGCTGATTATGGTGATTACACATTATGTTCGGGTTATATGCAAGATTTCCGTCAAGGAGAGCGGCGACTGCATCATCTGCGTTTCCGGACACACCTCCATAAAGCTTAATATTTGCTGCTGCCAGAGCTGCCTGGGCACCTCCACCAATACCGCCGCAGATCAGAACATCTGCATTCAGCGCAGTTAACACACCAGCCAATGCACCATGGCCGCTGCCATTCGTATCTACAATCTTTGAATCGATGATCTTTCCTTCCTGCACATCATAGACCTTGAACTGTTCGGTATGACCGAAGTGCTGGAAAATCTGTCCATTCTCATAAGTCACTGCTACTCTCATAATATGTTCTCCTTTTTCTATTTTATATTGCTGATAAACCATCTGTTTGAAACAGCCCTGCTGACCGCAATTCGTACTCTGTCCGTTGCAAAGCCAGAAATCTCCGCCTTCGATCCGAAGCGGACGTCCTTCTACAATAGCATCTGCCAGCTTTTTCCTCGCACTTTCGTAGATTCTCTGTACCGTTGTTCTTGCGATCTGCATAAAAGACGCACATTGTTCCTGACTGAAACCTTGTTTATCAATCAGCCGGATTGCTTCATATTCGTCCACAGCCAAAATGACCGGTTCTCTTTCTGTTTTCACATCAACAGGTGAAAACTCCAATATCTGTGGAAAATGGCAGACTTTTCTGCATTTCATAGGTCTTGGCATAAAACTCCCCCTTTGGAAAACCTTTTCTCACAGTATAAGCCGTTTTCAGGCATATGTCAATAATATATTTGACATATGCCCGAAACAAAGATATAATAATAAACAGTGCAAGGAGGAATGGAACATGGAATTTGAAAACTATTTTCCCATATGGAATCAACTGACTGCAGATCAGAAAAATCGTACCCAGAAAGGGCTTATTACACGAAAAGTCGAGAAAGGAACCATCATTCATAATGGAAACATGAACTGTACCGGTCTCCTTCTTGTCAAGTCCGGACAACTTCGTGCATATATTCTCTCTGACGAAGGTCGTGAAATTACTATTTATCGCCTGTTTGACAGGGATATGTGCCTGTTTTCTGCCTCCTGCATGATGCGTTCTATCCAGTTTGAAATTACTATTGAAACAGAAAAGGATACCGAGCTTTGGATCATTCCGACCGAAATCTATAAAAGCATTATGGAAGAATCCGCACCAGTGGCAAATTATACCAATGAACTGATGGCTGCCCGTTTTTCTGATGTCATGTGGCTGATCGAGCAGATCATGTGGAAAAGCCTTGATAAAAGGGTTGCATCTTTTCTTCTGGAAGAATCTTCGATTGAAGAAAGTGATAAATTGAAACTGACTCATGAAGCCATTGCCAATCATCTGGGTACACACCGGGAAGTCATTACACGAATGCTCCGCTATTTTCAAAGCGAAGGCATGGTCAAACTGTCCCGTGGTACCGTAACGATTCTGGATAAAGAAAAATTAGAAAAGTTTTACTGATCCATTCCGCACGCAGTTGCTGTTTCAATGAGACACCGGTCATGCATCACCGCATCGTAAAAACGGAATCCTCCTGAGAAGTTATAGGCTATGTAACCATTTCCCTCCAATATACGTGTTCCGATATAACTTCTAAGCCCACTTTGGCAAATTACATAAACGGGTTTATCTTTTTCAATCTCGTCCAGACGTTCCCGCAGTTCATCTACCGGAATATTTTTGAATCTTTCGATATGACCATTGCCATATTCTCTGACAGTTCTCACGTCCAAAAGAGTCACACTTCCATCCCGAGGTAAAAGATCAACATCCTCCAGATGCCATTGTTTCAATGTACCTTTCGAAATATTATCGATCATAAAACCTGCCATAT
>JBJEMB010000151.1:0-2335 GCA_051879455.1 Lachnospiraceae bacterium | reverse complement strand
CATACTTTTACGAAAAATAGTTGTGGTATATTATTTGCAAGTGTGTTATACTATATAGGATTGTGAGCAGGTATGCTAAGCCCGAGACCACTGAAATGTATATTTGCATACAAAAGTTTAGAAAGTATATATTTCAGTAGTTTCGGCTGCACTTGTTCACAAGGGATATATGTCCTTTTGAGCAGATTTTCTGCTCAATGTTATGTGATCAGTAAGAAAAGGAGAAAACTATGTATAAGAAGTTTGAAATGGAATTAGCCGGAAGAACTCTGAGAGTAGATGTTGACAGAGTTGCAAAGCAGGCAAACGGTGCGGTTCTTATGCACTATGGTGACACAACTGTTCTTTGTACAGCAACTGCATCAGACAAGCCGAGAGAAGGAGTTGACTTTTTCCCACTCAGCGTTGAATACAATGAGAGATTATATTCTGTAGGAAAGATTCCTGGGGGATTTAATAAGAGAGAAGGAAAGGCATCTGAAAATGCGGTTCTTACAGACCGTGTGATTGACCGCCCGATGAGACCGTTATTCCCGAAGGATTACCGCAATGATGTAACACTGGAGAATCTTGTGTTATCCGTAGATCAGGATTGTTCACCGGAGCTTACGGCAATGCTTGGTGCAGCAATTGCAACTACAATTTCTGATATTCCGTTTGACGGACCGATTTCTACAACACAGGTTGGTCTTGTTGACGGTGAATTTGTATTTAACCCGACAGCAGCTCAGAAAGAAGCATCTGATCTTGCACTGACAGTTGCTTCTACAAGAGAAAAGGTTATCATGATCGAGGCTGGGGCAAATGAGATTCCGGAGCAGCAGATGATCGATGCAATCTTTGCAGCACATGAGGTAAACCAGAAAGTGATCGAATTTATCGATACAATCGTTGCAGAGTGTGGAAAACCGAAACATGAGTATGAAAGCTGCGCAGTACCGGAAGAATTATTTGAAGCAATCAAAGAGATCGTTCCTCCGGCTGAAATGGAAGAAGCAGTATTTACAGATGAAAAACAGGTAAGAGAGGAAAATATCCGACAGATTACTGAGAAACTTACAGAAGCTTTTGCTGACAATGAGGAATGGCTTGCTGTTTTAGGTGAGGCTGTATATCAGTACCAGAAGAAGACGGTTCGTAAGATGATCTTAAAGGATCACAAACGTCCGGACGGAAGAGCGATTGATCAGATCAGACCGCTGGCTGCAGAGGTTGATCTCATTCCTAGAGTTCATGGTTCTGCTATGTTTACTCGTGGACAGACACAGATCTGTACTATTACAACTCTGGCACCTCTTGCAGAGGCACAGAAGTTAGATGGACTTGATGAAGCTGAGACTTCAAAGAGATATATGCACCATTACAATTTCCCATCCTACTCTGTAGGTGAGACAAGACCATCCAGAGGACCTGGACGTCGTGAGATCGGTCATGGTGCTTTGGCTGAGCGTGCACTTGTTCCGGTACTTCCAAGTGAGTCTGAGTTCCCGTATGCAATCCGTACTGTATCTGAGACATTTGAATCTAACGGTTCTACCTCTCAGGCAAGTGTGTGTGCGTCTTCTATGTCACTGATGACAGCAGGTGTACCGATCAAATCAGCTGTAGCAGGTATTTCCGCAGGTCTTGTGACAGGTGAGACAGACGATGATTATCTGGTACTTACCGATATTCAGGGACTGGAAGATTTCTTCGGAGATATGGACTTTAAAGTTGCAGGTACCCATAAAGGTATCACTGCAATCCAGATGGATATTAAGATCCACGGACTGACAAGACCGATCATCGAAGAAGCAATTGCTGCTACAAAGAAAGCAAGAACTTATATTATTGATGAAGTTATGAGCAAAGCAATTGCAGAGCCAAGACCGGAAGTAGGACCGTATGCACCGAAGATCATCCAGATGCAGATTGATCCACAGAAGATTGGTGATGTAGTAGGACAGCGCGGAAAGACTATTAATGCAATTATCGAGCAGACAGGTGTGAAGATTGATATTACAGATGACGGAAATGTATCAATCTGCGGTACAGATGCAGAGAAGATGAATGAGGCAAGAAAGCTCATTTATATCATTGTAACAGATTTTGAGGCTGGACAGGTTCTGGAAGGAAAAGTTGTCAGCATCAAAGAGTTCGGAGCATTTGTAGAATTTGCACCGGGAAAAGAAGGAATGGTACACATTTCCAAGATTTCTAAAGAGAGAGTAAACCATGTAGAGGATGTACTGACACTTGGAGATAAAGTGAAAGTTGTATGCCTTGGAAAAGATAAGATGGGAAGATTCTCATTCAGTATGAAAGATGTAGCAGAGTAAAATATAACTGTAAAAAA
>JBJEMB010000150.1:0-2353 GCA_051879455.1 Lachnospiraceae bacterium | reverse complement strand
CTTGAGAAATGGCCTATCGACCTGTTCTCAAGATTACTTCCAAGAGTTTACCAGATCATTCAGGAAATCGACCGCCGCTTCCTTATTCAGGTTCGCGAGATGTATCCGGGCAATGAAGAGAAAGTTAAGAGCATGGCGATTCTCAGAGATGGTCAGGTTAAGATGGCACACCTTGCAATCGTTGCAGGTTACTCTGTAAACGGTGTTGCAAGACTTCACACAGAGATTCTCAAGAAACGTGAGTTGAAAGATTTCTATGAGATGATGCCACAGAAATTTAACAACAAGACAAACGGTATCACACAGAGACGTTTCCT
Organism: Lachnospiraceae bacterium; assembly: GCA_051879455.1. GTDB lineage: Bacteria > Bacillota > Clostridia > Lachnospirales > Lachnospiraceae > MD308. The sequence goes on along the minus strand of JBJEMB010000150.1, from coordinate 2,036 downwards.
TATGCATGGAAATCCGCTGCTTGCAGACTGGGTAACAGAAAAGCTTGGCACAAAAGACTGGATCACAGATCTGTCTCTGATGTCAGGACTTAAAAAATATGCAGATGACGAGAAAGCTCTGAAAGAATTTATGGATATTAAATTCAAGAACAAAGAGCGTCTTGCAGCATATATTCTTGAACACAACGGAATCGAAGTGGATCCAAGATCCATCTTTGATGTACAGGTTAAGAGACTTCACGAATACAAACGTCAGCTCCTTAATATTTTACATGTTATGTATCTGTACAATAAGATCAAAGAGCATCCGGAGATGAGCTTCTATCCAAGAACATTTATCTTTGGTGCAAAAGCATCTGCCGGATATATCCGTGCAAAAGAGATCATCAAGCTTATCAATTCTGTTGCAGATGTAGTAAATAACGACCGCAGCATCAATGGAAAGCTGAAAGTCGTATTTATCGAAGATTACCGCGTATCCAACGCAGAGTGGATCTTTGCGGCAGCAGATGTCAGCGAACAGATTTCTACAGCTTCTAAGGAAGCATCCGGAACAGGTAACATGAAGTTTATGTTAAATGGTGCTCCGACACTCGGAACTATGGATGGTGCAAACGTAGAGATCGTAGAAGAAGTAGGCGAGGAAAATGCATTTATCTTTGGCTTAAGCTCTGACGAAGTTATGAACTACGAGAAAAACGGCGGATACAATCCATATGATATTTTCAACAATGACGCAGAGATCCGTCGCGTTGTAAATCAGCTCGTAGACGGAACCTACGCAGATGGTGATACAGAGAGATACCGTGACCTTTACAACTGTCTGCTCAATACAAAGGGCAGTGACCGCGCAGATATGTACTTTATCCTGAAAGACTTCCGCTCTTATGCAGCGGCTCAGGAAAGAGTGGAAGAGGCATATAAAGACCGCGACAGATGGGCAAGAATGGCACTTCTTAACACGGCATCATGTGGAAAATTCTCTTCTGACAGAACAATTGAAGAATATGTACAGGATATATGGAAACTGGATAAAATTCAGGTAGAGGTATAAATAAAAACGCTCTCTCATACAGTAATGTATGGGAGGGCTTTTTTATGCGACAGAGATTAAAAAAATTCGGGTGTTATCTGACAATCATTGTGTTATTGCCATATGTCATTACTGTATTTATAAATGGTCCAAGCATCGTAACCTCTTCGCATGTAGACGGAACTTACGTCACGGTGCAGATAGAAAAAGGAACGGAAGAAGACAGCGGGGATTCAGAAAAATCAGAGAAGACGACGGAGAGTAAGACCATTGAGCTCCCAATAGAAGACTACTGTATCGGGATTATGGCAAAAGAGATTCCTGCAGATTATGAAAAAGAAGCATTGAAGGCACAGGCAATTCTCGTGCGCACAGACATTTACCGGACAATAGAAAAAGAAGGAAGTGATGCTGTGTTTGAGACATCCTTCTGGACACAGGAGGAAATGGAAGAAGCGTGGGGAGTTACCAGATATTCCTATTATTATAATAAATTAAAAAATGCATGGCGTGATACCGAAGGACAGATTCTCATGTATGAAGGAGAACTTGCGAAGACACCATTTTTTCGTTTGAGCAACGGGAGCACAAGGGATGGAAAAGAAGTGCTTGGGAAAGAATATCCATATCTTAAAATTGTGGATTGCCCCATGGATATTGAGGCAGAAGAGCAGATACAGACAGTGACATTGCCAGATATGGATGCAGAGATTTTAAAATGTGACACGACGGGATATGTATTACAGGTAAAAGCGGGAGAAGAAAAGATAAGTGGAGAAGAATTCCGGACAAATTATCATCTGGCATCCAGCTGTTTTACCATACAAAAATATAACGGAAAACTCAGGATTACAACGAGAGGCGTCGGACACGGACTTGGTATGAGTCAGAACGCAGCTAATGCATTGGCAAAAGCAGGAGAAGGATACAAAGAAATATTAGATTATTTTTTTGAAGGAACAAAAATAGAGGAAGTAACAGATATTGTAGAAGCAAAAAAATA
>JBJEMB010000149.1:0-13224 GCA_051879455.1 Lachnospiraceae bacterium | reverse complement strand
ATAAATAAATATTAAAGAGAGGTAAAAAAGTATGAATGTATTAGTAATTAACTGCGGAAGCTCTTCACTGAAGTTCCAGCTCATCAATTCAGAGTCAGAGCAGGTTCTTGCAAAAGGTCTTTGCGAGAGAATTGGTATCGATGGACGCCTTACATATCAGCCGGCTGGTGGGGAGAAGGCTGTTAGTGAACTGGCTATGCCAACTCACACAGAGGCAATCCAGTTTGTCATCAACGCATTGACAAATGCAGAGACAGGTGTTGTTAAGAGTCTTGATGAGATCGGAGCAGTAGGACATCGTGTTGTACACGGCGGAGAGAAATTTGCAAGTTCCGTAGTGATCACAGAGGAAGTAAAAGCAGCAATTGAAGAGTGTAATGATCTTGCACCACTTCACAATCCTGCAAACTTAATCGGAATCAATGCATGTCAGGAATTAATGCCTGGTACACCTATGGTTGCTGTATTCGACACAGCATTCCATCAGACAATGCCTGAAAAAGCATATTTATATGGTCTTCCATATGAGTACTATGAGAAATATGCTGTAAGACGTTACGGTTTCCACGGTACAAGCCACAGCTTCGTATCTAAACACGCAGCAGAGTTCATGGGACTTGATCTGAAAGCTTCCAAGATTATCGTTGCACACCTTGGAAACGGCGCTTCTATCAGTGCTGTATTAAACGGAGAATGTGTAGACACATCTATGGGACTTACTCCTCTTGAAGGTCTTGTAATGGGAACACGTTCCGGTGATATGGATCCGGCTATCATGGAATATATCGCAAAGAAAGAAGATCTTGATATCGCAGGTGTTATGAACGTATTGAACAAGAAATCAGGTGTACTTGGTGTTTCCAAAAACCTTTCCAGCGATTTTCGTGACCTTGAAGAAGGAATGAACAGCGGAAATAAATATGCAAAAGCAGCTATGGAAGTTTTCTGCTATCGTGTAGCAAAATACATCGGATCTTATGTGGCAGCAATGAATGGTGTAGATGCCATTGCATTTACAGCAGGTATTGGTGAGAATTCCGGTACAGTTCGTAAGATGATCCTTGATTACCTTGGATATCTCGGAATCACTGTTGATGAAGAAGCAAATAAGAAACGCGGAGAAGATCTTATGATCTCTACTGCAGATTCCAAAGTAAAAGTTGCTGTTATTCCAACAAATGAAGAGCTTGCTATCGCAAGAGAGACTGTAGCATTAGTATAATTGCTTTGATTTTTTGAATGAATCTTAAGATACCTTCCCGGTGACTGCCGGGAAGGTATTTGTGGGTTTGATAGAAAATTATTAGCTGTGTTATGAAAAAAATACTGAAAAAACACTATATAGTATATTTTTATGCGATTTTTTAAAGAAAATCCACAAGTTACGGTTGACAAAAGACTTTTACATGATATAATGATTTAGGTATGAATAGGGGTGATAGTATGTTATTAGACCTATCCAGTGTTTTATCTGAACAGCATAGACCTGTAGATGAGACGGTTTCCTGCTCGATGCAGGAGTTCAGGATGAAGTCTGATGTGTATCCGGTTATTTCAAAGGATGATGCCCACATTATTGTAGAATATGCGGGGAATCAGAAGTTGAAGGTGAAAGGGACATGCAGGCTCGTGATAGAAGCTCCGTGTGACCGTTGTCTTACAGCAGTACCGGTGGAATTCAATCTGGATTTCCAAAGAGAAGTGGAGATACCATCTGCGGAAGAAAGTTCAGAAAAGAACGATGATTTAGATGAGAACAATTATATTGACGGATATCATCTTGACGTAGACAGATTACTCTATAATGAGATTTTAGTAGGATGGCCGATGAAAATTCTATGCAGCGAATCCTGTAAGGGAATTTGTAATGTATGTGGTCAAAACCTAAATGAGGGTACCTGTGACTGCGAAGATACAGGTATTGACCCTAGAATGTCAGTTATCCGCGATGTGTTTAAGAATTTTAAGGAGGTGTAACCTATGTCAATTTGTCCAAAGAACAAATCTTCTAAAGGCAGAAGAGATAAAAGAAGAGCAAACTGGAAAATGAGCGCACCAACTCTTGTAAAGTGCAGCAAATGCGGCGAATTAATGATGCCACACAGAGTTTGCAAAGCTTGCGGCAGCTACAATAAAAAAGAAATCATTCCGCAGGACTAATTTAAGAAAAGTGCAGGAGACACACGAATTCAAAATATTGAATCCGTGTGTTTTTTGATATACGAAAGTTTGAATGTCAATAAAATTATTGATTTTTATATGAATGTCTAGTAGAATTAATCTAGCAATGCTAGGAGGGAAAGATATGACAGAAATAACCAGCATAGCACTTGATGCTATGGGAGGAGACAATGCTCCGGCAGAGATTGTGAAGGGTGCTGTGGAAGCGATTGAGAAAGAACCCTCTATGAAAGTATTCCTTGTAGGAGTACAGGAGGCTGTAGAGAAAGAGCTTATTAAGTATCAGTACAACAAATCACAGATAGAAGTTGTGAATGCCACTGAGGTGATTGAGACAGCAGAGCCACCTGTGAATGCGATTCGAAAGAAGAAGGATTCATCAATGGTTGTCGGTATGAAGATGGTGAAGGAAGGTAAGGCAGATGCTTTTGTGTCGGCCGGAAGTTCCGGAGCGATCCTCGTTGGCGGTCAGGTGATCGTAGGACGCATCAAGGGTGTGGAACGTCCTCCTCTTGCACCACTGATTCCGACGGAAAAGGGCGTGACACTTCTGATTGACTGTGGAGCGAATGTAGATGCCAGAGCGTCGCATCTTGTTCAGTTTGCCAAGATGGGTTCCATTTATATGGAAAATGTACTTGGAGTGAAAAATCCAAAAGTAGGAATTGTAAACATTGGCTCAGAAGAAGAAAAAGGTAATGCTCTTGTCAAAGAGACCTTCCCACTTTTGAAGGAAGAGAAGGAGATTAATTTTATTGGAAGCGTGGAGGCACGTGAGATTCCGCATGGTCAGGCAGATGTCGTTGTATGTGAGGCATTTGCAGGTAACATTATTTTGAAATTGTATGAAGGGGTCGGTGCAGTACTGATTGATAAGATTAAGGGTGGAATGATGTCTACTCTGAGAAGTAAGATTGGAGCACTGCTTGTGAAACCTGCACTTAAGCAAACACTTAAGGCATTCGATGCCAGTGAGTATGGCGGAGCGCCTCTTTTAGGACTGAATGGTCTTGTAGTTAAGACTCATGGAAGTTCCAAATCAAAGGAAGTATGTAATACACTTCTGCAGTGTGTGACATTTAATAAACAAAAAATTAATGAAAAAATTAAAGAAAGTATTCAGAAAGAGACAATTGCTGAATAATACGGGGTAAGGAGAATGGATATGGAATTTGAAAAATTACAGGAAATTATTGCAGATGTAATGAATATTGAAGACAAAGATACAATTACAATGGATTCTACATTTGTAGATGATCTGGGGGCAGATTCTCTTGATGTTTTCCAGATTATTATGGGAATTGAGGAGACATTCGACATTGAAATTGATAATGATGATGCTGAGAAAATCACTACAGTAGGAGATGCTGTAGAGCAGATCAAAAATGCCACAAATGACTAGACATGGTTGCAATGAAGAGGCCCGTCAGGGCTTTTTCATTTTGCAATTTTAGAAATAGATACAGACCCAAAGGTAGGGAGAAAATATATGGGTAAAGATTTAAAAATGTTAGAAAATAATATAGGATATAAGTTTCGTGATTTTTCGCTGCTTAAGAAATCCATGATCCATAGTTCTTATGCAAATGAGATGCATTTACCGAAATATGAATGTAATGAGCGTCTGGAGTTTCTGGGAGATGCGGTGTTGGAACTTATTTCCAGTGAGTTTCTGTTTTTTGATGAAAGTAAGATGCAGGAGGGTGACCTGACCAAATGGAGAGCGAGTATCGTATGTGAGCCGTCTCTGGCTTTTTGCGCCCGACAGATACATCTTGGTGATTACTTGCTTCTCGGAAAAGGTGAAGAGGTTACCGGAGGAAGAAAACGGGATTCTATTACATCAGATGCCATGGAGGCTCTCATTGGAGCTATCTATATTGATGGTGGTTTTGCTAGTGCAAAAGAGTTTGTTACGAGATTTGTGTTAAATGATCTGGATAACCGGAAGCTCTTTTATGATAGCAAGACTATCCTGCAGGAGATTGTTCAGGCTAATTTTAAGGAAGTAATAAGCTACCGGCTGATAGGTGAGGAAGGTCCTGACCATAATAAGTCGTTCCATTCGGCTGTATATATTGGAGAGAAAGAGTTTGGAACAGGTGTGGGGAAGACCAAAAAAGCTGCGGAGCAGGAGGCAGCTTACCACAGTATCCTTAAGCTCCATGAAATGAATATAAAGTAGGTGTACAATGTATTTAAAAAGTATAGAGGTGCAGGGATTTAAGTCTTTTGCCCACAAATTAAAATTTGAATTTCACAATGGAATTACCGGCATTGTTGGACCGAACGGAAGTGGGAAAAGTAACGTTGCTGATGCAGTCCGCTGGGTTCTGGGTGAGCAGAGAGTAAAACAGCTTCGTGGCGGAAGTATGCAGGATGTTATTTTTTCCGGTACGGAAAACCGTAAGCCTCTGAGTTATGCTTCAGTGGCTATTACTCTGGATAATTCAGATCATCAGCTTCCCATTGAATATGAGGAAGTTACGGTGGCCAGAAAACTCTATCGTTCTGGTGAAAGTGAATACTTGATCAATGGCAGTGCCTGCAGACTGAAAGATGTCAATGAACTTTTTTACGATACAGGTATCGGTAAAGAAGGATATTCTATTATCGGGCAGGGACAGATTGATAAGATCCTCAGTGGAAAACCGGAGGAAAGAAGAGAGCTCTTTGATGAGGCGGCCGGTATTGTTAAATTTAAACGCAGAAAGAATATGTCTTTAAAGAAGCTTGAGGAAGAACGCCAGAATCTCCTTCGTGTCAATGATATTCTTTCGGAGCTTGAAAAGCAGATAGGTCCATTGGAGAGGCAGTCAGAGAAGGCAAGAGAATATCTGAAGAAAAAAGAAGAATTGAAGACCTATGATATCAATATGTTTCTATTGGAAACTGCTCGCATAAAAGAGCAGATCAGTACTTTAGAAGAAAAAATAGGGGCTGCAAAGGAAGAACTTGATGAGGCTGGATGCCAGTATGATGGTATGAAACAGGAATATGAAGCTGTAGAAGAACAGGTTGATGTCATTGATGAATCCATCGAGAAGGCAAAAAGTCAGTTAAATGAGACGACGATGCTTAAACAGCAGCTTGAAAATCAGATTGCGCTTTTGAAAGAACAGATTCACAGCGCACATATGAATGATGAGCATTATGATCAGCGGGCAGACGCTATTGAAAATGAGGTTGCAGAGAGAAGGCAAAAGCTTTCAGAGTTGGAGAAAGAACAAAGAGAGATCCATAGCAGTCTTGAAGACCGCAAACGAATTGAAAATGCAGCATACGAGGAACTGATTGAAGTTCAGACTCGTATTGCTACATTAACGGACAGAATTGAAAAAAATAAATCTGATATCATGGAACTGTTAAGCAGCCGTGCTTCCACGAAAGCAAAGATTCAGAAATATGACACAATGCTTGAACAGATAGATGTTAGAAAATCTCAGCTGAATCAACGCATGCTTGAGTCAAAAAGTGAAGCAGATAAGCAGAAAGAACTTCTGGCTGAATATGAAGTTCATTTAAAAGAGATATCAGAGCAGATTATACAAATGACAGAGGAAAGCAGTGTATATGAAGAAAAGATTAAAGTGATTCAGAATACGCTTTCCAAACAGACGGAACAGTTTAGAATCGGGCAGACTGCTTATCACAGAGAGCAGTCCAGGCTGGAGTCTTTAAAAAATATTACAGAGCGCTATGACGGATACGGAAACAGTATTCGCAAAGTCATGGACAAAAAGGATGAAGAGAAAGGGCTTTTAGGAGTTGTCGCTGATATCATCAAGGTTGATAAAGACTACGAGGTTGCGATAGAGACTGCGTTAGGAGGAAATATTCAGAATATTGTTACAGCTGATGAAGATACAGCAAAGCGCATGATTTATTTTCTGAAGCAGAATAAATTCGGACGTGCTACATTTCTTCCATTGACCAGTTTGAAATCATTTGGCGGGTTTACAAGACCTGAGGCGCTAAAGGAAGAAGGGGTCATTGGTACTGCAAATACACTTGTAAAAGTGGAAAAGCAGTATGAAGAACTGGCATCTTATCTGTTAGGGCGTACTCTGGTAGTGGATCACATTGATCATGGAATTAATATTGCAAGAAAATATAAGCAATCGATCCGTATCGTTACGCTGGAAGGAGAGCTTATTAATCCAGGCGGATCCATGACCGGTGGTGCGTTTAAAAACTCCAGCAATCTTCTGAGCAGGCGACGTGAGATTGAAGAATTTGAAAAGACTGTAAAGCAATTGAAGCGTGAGATGGATGAGCTTGAGGCAGAATCTGACAAGCTTCGCGCAGAGCGTTCCGGATATTATGAACAGATTGAAATTCTGAAAGATCAATTACAGAAAGCGTATGTTGTTCAAAATACCGCCAAGATGAATGTGGATCAAGCAAAAGGAAAGATCCATGCAGCCGGCAACATGACAGAAGACATTCAAAAAGAGTCGGAAGAGCTGGACAGACAGATCACAGATATTATAGATAATCAGGAATCGATCAATGTTGAGCTTGATACTTCCGAAAGTCTTGAGACAGAGTTATCTTCTCAAATTGAGAATGATCAGGAGATTCTTGATAAAGAACGCGAGATTGAATCAGACAAGCAAAAGAATATGGAAGAAGTTCATCTGACTTGCGCAGGTCTGGAACAAAAGTATGAATTTATCATACAGAATATAACCCGTATTCATGAAGAGATCGATAAATTTGACGAAGAGATGAAAGAACTTGAGTCAAATAAGGGAGGTACTTCAAAAGAAATACAGGAAAAAGAAGAAAAAATCGCAGACCTCAAAAAGACGATTGAAGACTCGGGAGAATTGTTTGTAGAAATCGGTCAGGAGATTGAAAAATATAAAGCTGAGAGAGAAAAGCTAAATAAACAGCACAGAGTCTTCCTGCAAAAGAGAGAAGATCTTTCAAAACATATGTCAGATCTCGATAAGGAAGTGTTCCGACTGGAGAGTCAGAAGACAAATTATGAGGAGTCTTCAGAAAAGCAGATTAATTATATGTGGGAAGAATACGAACTTACATACAACCGGGCGCTGGAACTTCGGAATGAGAATCTTACAGACCTCTCTAAAATGAAGAAAAGAATCCAGGAACTTCGAAATGAGATAAAAGGTCTTGGAGATGTTAATGTTAATGCGATTGAAGATTACAAAAATGTATCAGAGAGATATGAATTTTTGAAAGGTCAGCATGATGATCTTGTAGAAGCTGAGGGAACGCTTGAAAAGATCGTAGAAGAGCTGGATACAGCTATGCGAAAGCAGTTTAAAGAACAGTTTGAACGAATATCAAAAGAATTTGACTCGGTATTTAAAGAACTGTTCGGAGGCGGAAAAGGAACGCTGGAACTTATGGAAGATGAAGATATTCTGGAAGCCGGTATTAAGATCATTGCTCAGCCTCCGGGAAAGAAACTTCAGAATATGATGCAGCTTTCCGGTGGAGAGAAGGCACTTACTGCGATTGCACTTTTGTTTGCAATTCAGAATCTGAAACCGTCTCCGTTCTGTCTGCTTGATGAGATTGAAGCGGCACTGGATGATAATAATGTAGTCAGATTTGCAAAATATCTTCATAAACTTACTAAGAGTACACAATTTATTGTTATCACACACAGGCGAGGAACTATGACTGCGGCAGACCGCCTGTATGGAATTACGATGCAGGAAAAAGGTGTATCGACGCTTGTTTCTGTAAGTTTATTGGAAGATGAGCTTGACAAATAATAAAATTTGAGTATATGTAGAAGCGGGAGGCAGATTTATGTCAGAATATGATAGTAATAATCAGGAGCAGGAGATAATGAAGCCGGAAAAAGAAGGCTTTTTCAAAAGGCTGGTCTCCGGACTTGCGAAGACAAGAGATAATATCGTAAATGGAATGGATAGCATTTTTTCCGGATTTTCTTATATTGATGAAGATTTTTATGAAGAACTTGAAGAGGTTCTTATTATGGGAGATCTGGGAGTACAGGCTACCTACGACATACTGGATGATCTCAGGGAAAAAGTAAAAGAGCGTCACATTAAACAGCCGGCTGACTGCAGAGAGCTTTTGATTGAAAGTATCAAAGAGCAGATGGAAGTTGGTGAGACTGCGTATGAGTTTGAAGATAAGACTTCGGTAGTCATGGTCATTGGTGTCAATGGTGTCGGTAAGACAACTACAATCGGAAAACTTGCAGGTAAGCTTCGTGCTATGGATAAAAAAGTTGTGATGGCTGCTGCAGATACTTTTCGCGCAGCTGCGGGAGAGCAGCTTAAAGAGTGGGCAAATCGGGCACAGGCGGATCTTATCGGAGGACAGGAAGGTTCTGATCCGGCATCTGTAGTTTATGATGCAGTAGCGGCTGCAAAAGCAAGACATGCAGATGTGCTTTTGTGCGATACGGCAGGACGTCTTCACAACAAAAAGAATCTGATGGAAGAACTGAAGAAGATGAATCGTATTATTGATCGTGAATTTCCGGAAGCATTCCGGGAAACCTTAGTAGTACTTGATGCTACTACTGGTCAGAATGCACTTCAGCAGGCAAAAGAGTTTAATGAAGTTACAGATATTACCGGAATTGTGCTTACAAAGATGGATGGAACTGCAAAGGGAGGAATTGCTGTTGCAATTCAGGCAGAGCTTGGAATTCCTGTAAAATATATTGGTGTTGGAGAAACTATTGATGATCTGCAGAAATTTGATGCTGATGCATTTGTAAATGCGCTGTTTTCAGTAAATACAGAAGAGTAAGAGGAGGAAAAATCATGCAGGAATTAACATTGGATAAATTCGAAGAAGCCAGTGAGCTTGTGAAAAAAGTTACATTACCTACAAAGCTGGTTTACAGTGAAAATCTGAGTAACCAGACAGGTGGAAAAATATATCTGAAACCGGAAAATATGCAATATACAGGAGCCTATAAGGTAAGAGGAGCTTATTATAAGATCAGTACCCTGTCTGAGGAAGAGCGGGCAAAAGGTCTGATTGCAGCTTCAGCCGGAAATCATGCACAGGGCGTTGCATACGCTGCATCAAAATTTGGCTGTAAGGCAACGATTGTCATGCCAACAGTTACACCACTTATTAAAGTAAACCGTACGAAGAGTTATGGAGCAGAAGTTGTGTTACATGGGGATGTCTTTGATGATTCTTATGCGTATGCTGTAAAACTGGCAGAAGAGACAGGGCAGACATTTGTACATCCTTTTGATGATCTTGCTGTAGCAACAGGGCAGGGAAGTATCGCAATGGAAATCATTCAGGAGCTCCCGACTGTGGATTATATTCTTGTTCCGGTCGGCGGCGGTGGATTAATCACCGGAGTTGCCACACTTGCTAAGATGTTAAATCCAAAGATAAAAGTTGTAGGTGTTGAGCCGAAATCAGCAGCAAGCATGACTGCAGCGCTTGAAGCAGGAGAGCCTGTAACACTTCCAAGCGCTAACACAATTGCAGATGGTACTGCAGTAAAAAGAATCGGTGAAAAAATTTTCCCATACTGTAAAGAGAATATTGATCAGATGATTACAGTCGAAGACGATGAATTGATCGGTGCATTTCTTGATATGGTAGAAAATCATAAGATGGTTGTGGAAAATTCCGGACTTCTAACAATTGCAGCATTAAAACAGCTTGATCTGAATCATAAAAAAGCAGTTGCAATTTTAAGTGGAGGAAATATGGATGTCATAACTATGTCATCGATTGTGCAGCATGGACTGATCCAGAGAGACAGAATTTTCTCTGTATCTGTTCTTCTTCCGGATAAAGCCGGTGAGCTTGTGCGTGTTGCAACTACCATTGCAAATGCAAATGGAAACGTCATTAAGCTTGAACATAATCAGTTTGTAAGTACGAATCGTAATGCAGCGGTGGAACTTCGTATTACGATGGAAGCATTTGGAACAGAGCATAAGAATCAGATTCTTCATGCTTTGGAAAATGACGGATTCCGCCCAAGAGAGATTGGAGCAAAATTATACTAATATACATAAACACAATTGAAGGAATATGGTCAGGAGGAACATAACATGGCAAAGATAAAGATGACAACACCGATTGTTGAGATGGATGGAGATGAGATGACAAGAATTCTCTGGAAGATGATCAAAGAGAATCTTCTTGAGCCATTCGTTGAGTTAAATACAGAGTATTATGATCTGGGACTTGAGCACAGAAATGAGACGAACGATCAGGTAACGATTGATTCTGCTAATGCCACAAAGAAATATAAGGTTGCAGTAAAGTGTGCTACAATCACGCCGAATGCTGCACGAATGACAGAATATGATCTGAAGGAAATGTGGAAGAGTCCTAACGGAACCATCCGTGCAATCTTAGATGGAACAGTGTTCCGTGCTCCTATTGTTGTGAAAGGAATTGAACCATGTGTGAAAAACTGGAAGAAACCAATTACAATTGCCAGACATGCATATGGGGATGTATATAAAGGATCTGAGATGAAGATTCCGGGAGCCGGAAAGGTTGAACTTGTCTATACTGCAGAAGATGGTTCTGAGACGAGAGAGCTTGTGCATAACTTTAAAGGAGAAGGAATCGTACAGGGTATGCACAACATTAATCAGTCAATTGCAAGCTTTGCAAGAAGCTGTTTTAATTATGCACTTGATACAAAACAGGATCTTTGGTTTGCAACAAAGGATACAATTTCTAAAAAATATGATCATACATTTAAGGATATTTTCCAGGAAATTTATGATGCAGAGTATGCAGAGAAATTTAAAGAAGCGGGAATTGTTTATTTTTATACATTGATTGACGATGCGGTAGCCCGAGTTATGAAGTCGGAAGGCGGATATATCTGGGCTTGTAAAAATTATGACGGAGATGTTATGAGTGATATGGTATCTTCCGCATTTGGGTCTCTTGCGATGATGACATCAGTTCTTGTATCTCCGGAAGGATATTATGAATATGAAGCTGCACACGGAACAGTACAGCGTCATTATTATAAGCATCTGAAAGGGGAAGAGACTTCTACAAATTCTGTCGCAACAATTTTTGCATGGAGTGGCGCACTCAGAAAACGTGGTGAGATGGATGGAAATCATGAGCTGATGGAATTTGCTGATAAGCTTGAAAAGGCTACGATTGACACAATCGAAGAAGGAAAGATGACAAAAGATCTTGCACTTATTACCACATTTGAGAATCCAACTGTATTAAACAGCGAAAATTTCATTAAAGCAATTGCCGAAAAGCTTCGTACTCTGTAATATTCTAAGTGATGGAACATGGAATTTATATGTTTTTTGAGAAACAAAAGACTTCTGCGAGGGGGAAGGAATAAGGTTTTGTCACACAGATTGAAATAAGGGGAGGCTTTGCAATGAAGATACTGATGATTAATGGTACGATGAGAGAAGGTTCCACTTATCGGATAGCCAAGATGTTTATAGAAAGGGTTACTTTGTCACAGGATACTGTGACAGAGTTGTTCCTGCCTAAAGACATGCCGGAATTTTGCCGGGGGTGTGGCATATGTATCAGAATGGACGAAAAAAGGTGTCCGGATTATCTGATTTATATGAGACGCATTACCCGTATGATTGATGAAGCGGATCTTCTTGTGCTTACTACACCGACATATGTTTATCATGCCAGCGGGCAGATGAAAGCACTTTTGGATCATTACGGTTATCGTTGGATGGTACACCGTCCGGAAGGCTCCATGTTTAAAAAACAGGCCGTGTGTTTTTCGACTGCTGCCGGTGCAGGCACCAAAAAAGCCATAAAAGATATTACTGATAGCTTGAGATACTGGGGTGTCGGGCGTGTCTATACATATGGAATAGCTGTAAGAAGCATGGAATGGAATGATGTAGATAAAAGCATTAAAGATAAGATTGATAAAGATCTTTATAAACTGATGTATAAAATTACTCATGATACAGAAAAAGTAAAACCTTCATTTTCTGTGAAGATGCTCTTTTATATCATGAGAAGCATGCATAGAAAACAGGGCATGCAGAAAATCGATACTGATTACTGGAAAGATATGGGATGGCTTGGTAAAAAGCGCCCGTGGAAGCCGGAAAAGGTGAAGGTTCAGGAGAAAAACAAAGAAGAGACGGAAAAATAGTAAAAAGCAGGAGTTGGTAGAGTGAATATTTTAGTGATTGATGCTCAGGGTGGCGGGATTGGAAAACAAATAGTTTCTGCAGTCAAGAAGAATTGTCCGGATATTCTTATAACTGCAGTTGGAACAAATTCAGTTGCTACGGCAAATATGCTTAAGGCAGGTGCTGATCATGCTGCGACAGGAGAAAATGCAGTTATTGTGGGCAGTAGAAAGGCAGATGTCATAATAGGTCCAATAGGTATTGTAATCGCGGATTCCATGTTTGGCGAAGTAACACCGTCAATGGCGGCCGCCATTGGTCAAAGCAATGCAAAAAGATTGTTAATTCCAATTAATCAATGTGACAACATTGTACTTGGAGTTACGTCTGTATCAATTAACGATATTATTACATCGATTCTGGCGTTTTTAAAAGAAGAAAGATATCATTGACAGTTTATTTTGCCGATGATAAAATAATGTAGGTGGATATGAATCCAGTAAAAACACAGAAGTGTTTATATGAATTTACAAAGTTTTATATTATTTTTAATGTATGCTAGTGAAAGCATATAATTTCCTGAAGGAAAGGAGATTATATGCTTTTTTTGCGCAAAAATCTTTATTTGAATTCATATAAGCAAGAAAAAGGAGGAGTTTATATGGCGTGTTTTTTAGTACCTACTGCAGAAGCAATTGTATCTACAGTAGCAACAAAGACAATTCAGGAAAAAGAAAAAAAGGAGGGGACTACATCAGAATGTCAGGAAATAACAACTGATAAAGGAGTAAGAACGCCTTTTTCTCACAAGCTGAAATGGCTGAGTAATATGTTATGGGGTGGATCTTTACTTCTTGCTTTTGAGCATGTATGGCATGGTGAGGTAGTGCCGTGGTTTCCGTTTTTGACGGCAGCAAGTAATCCGTCTGATGCTGCTTCAATG